>JAYPYM010000083.1:0-4391 GCA_038135915.1 Gammaproteobacteria bacterium | reverse complement strand
AATGGGCAGTCTAATTCCAGCAAGCATGTTTAGTGATCAAGCAGAAGAAAGTGTAAAAAAAGGGATTTTGTTTCAGGAATTTATTAAAAAGTTTAAACTAGAAGTTGATGAAAGCAAAGTGAAGGAAAGGCTAGAGAAGATGTCTCAGCGCTATGAAGATCCTGCTGCTATTATGCAACAATTTTTGGAGAATAAAGAGTTTTTAAGTTCTACTAGGTCGCAAGTATTGGAAGATGACTTTGTCGATTTGGTTAAGAATAAGGCTACCTTGTCTGCTGAGCATTTAGAGTTTAGTGAATTAGTAGAAAATAGACGAGGCTAAGTTGAATTGAATTAACTTTTTTTCCTAAAACGGGCTATATTTATAGAGTGAAACCACTGGTGTGGTCTAAGAATATAGCCAGCTGCCTTTCAGTGCTTTGGAAGATCATTGTGCGTTGGGTAGCTAAGATATTTTAATTTGAATAAAAAGAGGAAATGGAATTGTCTGATATTAAATACCCAAATACTTTTAACTATCCTCCGCTGTTTGGCTCTCATTCAGATGTAATGCCTGCTAGTGGTGGGCCTCAATCAGCACTAGTTCCAATTGTTGTTGAACAGTCGGCTCGAGGTGAGCGCTCGTATGACATTTATTCAAGGCTACTAAAAGAGCGAGTTGTGTTTTTAGTTGGGCAAGTTGAGGATCATATGGCGAATTTGGTAGTTGCTCAGCTGCTGTTCCTGGAATCTGAGAATCCAGATAAAGATATTCACTTATATATAAACTCGCCAGGCGGGTCGGTTACTGCCGGTATGTCTATTTATGACACCATGCAGTTTATCAAACCTGATGTAAGTACAATGTGTATAGGTCAAGCAGCAAGTATGGGTGCGTTGTTGCTGACTGCTGGTGCAAAAGGCAAACGCTATGCAGTGCCTCATTCTAGAGTCATGATCCATCAACCTCTAGGCGGCTTTCAAGGGCAAGCATCGGATTTTGAGATTCACGCGAAAGAAATCTTATTCATAAAAAAACGGCTTAATGAAATTATTGCTGAGCACACAGGTCAACCAATTGATAAAGTGACTCAAGACACAGATCGTGATAATTTTATGAGTGCTGCCGTGGCTGCTGAGTATGGCTTGATTGATAAGGTCTTAGATAAGAGGGCTCAATCTAGTGAAGAGACAAAGCAGGAAGATAAAGATAAGGAATAAATGATTAGCTCAATTAGACTTTAGTTTGTCTGCAATGTTTTGAATTGCGTAACGGCTTAACATTAATTATATTGGTTAAAAAGGGACTTGTAGATTAAAACCATAATGGGCAATTGGTATTAAAACTGTAATGTAGTTACATTTTCATTGTGGATCTTTCATATAATTACTTGAAAAATTGTTCAAATGACTGCATCTTGAATAAAATAAAAGTAGTAAAGCTGAGGAAATTTCATGACTGATGAAAAAGATGGAAAAAATGAAGACGGCAAACTTTTGTATTGCTCATTCTGTGGTAAAAGCCAGCACGAGGTTAGAAAGCTAATAGCAGGCCCTTCGGTTTTTATTTGTGACGAGTGTGTTGATCTTTGCAATGATATTATCCGAGAAGAGGTTCAAGAAGAGAGTTCCGAAAGTTCTAACGATAGTTTGCCAGCACCGCAAGAAATAAAGTCTATTTTGGACAACTATGTTATTGGTCAGCAAAGAGCAAAGAAAGTTTTATCAGTTGCTGTGTATAACCATTATAAAAGGCTTCGAACACACGTTAATGTCAACAAGCAGTCCACTGATGGTGAGGTTGAACTTGGAAAAAGCAACATTCTGCTTATTGGGCCTACCGGAAGTGGTAAAACGCTCCTTGCTGAGACTTTAGCTCGTCTATTAAATGTACCTTTCACAATTGCTGATGCAACCACCCTGACTGAGGCTGGCTATGTAGGTGAAGATGTTGAGAATATCATTCAAAAGCTTTTGCAAAAGTGTGACTATGATGTAGAAAAAGCTCAAATAGGCATTGTCTATATCGATGAAATAGATAAGATCTCCAGAAAATCAGATAACCCATCCATCACCCGGGATGTTTCTGGCGAAGGGGTTCAGCAGGCGCTGCTCAAATTAGTTGAAGGTACTGTTGCTTCGGTGCCTCCGCAAGGTGGCCGAAAGCATCCTCAACAAGAGTTCCTTCAGGTTGATACATCAAATATTCTGTTCATTTGCGGTGGTGCTTTTGCGGGTCTCGATAAAGTGATTCGCGACAGGTCTGAGAAAGGCGGCATAGGTTTTTCTGCAACGGTCAAAAGTAAGGATGATTCGATAGGTTTCGGTGATGCGCTTAAGAAAGTTGAACCAGAAGACCTTGTTAAATATGGTTTAATACCTGAGTTTGTAGGCCGATTACCTGTTATTGCTACCTTAAATGAGCTTGATGAAAAGGCTCTAACTCAGATCCTGACAGAACCGAAAAATGCGCTAACTAAACAATATCAAAAACTCTTTGAAATGGAAGGTGTTGAGTTAGAGTTTAGGCAAGATGCATTGCTTGCGGTATCTCAGAAAGCGATGGAGAGAAAAACTGGTGCGCGTGGTTTAAGATCCATTTTAGAGAATGTATTGTTGGATACAATGTACAAGGTGCCATCAGAAGAGAATCTGGTGAAAGTTGTCATTGATGCTGCTGCAATTAAAGGCGAATCTAATCCGATGTTAATTTTTGAGAATCCGGAAGATAAGTCTGAGCAAGCTAAAGCCATGCCTGATTAAGTCCCTGTGTCTCAAGGCGCCAATGTTTCTATGATGTAGCTTTTATTGGTCGCCTGATTAAAATAAAACTTAGAACAGAGGAAGCACGATTGATGCAAGAAACTGTCGATGAAGGACAGCTTGAAGAATTACCATTATTGCCACTTCGTGATGTGGTGGTTTATCCGCATATGGTATTGCCTCTGTTTGTAGGTAGAAAAAAATCTATTGCTGCATTAGAAGCAGCCATGTCAAACGATAAAAAAATTTTGTTGGTTGCTCAAAAACGACCATCTGAAGATGAACCAAATGTAGACGACATCTTTGAGATCGGTACCGTTGCTAAATTACTGCAGTTGCTTAAATTGCCGGACGGCACAGTTAAAGTGTTAGTAGAAGGCAATTATCGTTCAAAAGTTGTGAATCCTCATATAAAAGACGCTTATTTAGAGGCCTCTGTAGCGCCTTTAGAGGAGAGTCAAATTCCAATTAAAGACTCAGATTTGCTAATGCGTAATTTAGTTACGCAATTTGAGCAGTACGTGAAGCTCAGCAAAAAAGTGCCGCCAGAAGTGTTAACAGCGGTGTCTGGTATAGATGACCCTGTTCGCTTAGTGGATACGATAGCAGCTCATATGGCGCTCAAATTAGAAGAGAAGCAACAGATCCTTGAGCTGGCATCTATATTGGAGAGACTAGAGCTTGTACTGACCAGCCTAGAGAATGAGATCGATCTTTTACAGGTGGAGAAAAGAATACGTGGGCGCGTTAAAAAGCAAATGGAACGGAGCCAACGAGAGTACTACCTGAACGAGCAGCTAAAGGCAATTCAAAAAGAGCTTGGCGACTTAGATGAAGTCGGCAATGAATTTGAAATGCTAGAAAAAAAGGTGCTTGAAGCAAAAATGCCTGCGGAGGCTGAAAATAAAGCAAAAGCTGAACTAAATAAGCTCAAAATGATGTCGCCCATGGCTGCTGAAGCAACAGTCGTTCGAAGCTACTTAGATTGGATGATCAGTGTACCATGGTCAAAGAAAAGTAAAGTCCGCTACGACCTGGATAGAGCCAAGCGTTTGTTGGAAGACAAGCACTATGGGTTGGAAGAGGTCAAAGAAAGGATTCTAGAATTTTTAGCTGTACAATCACGCGTTAAGAAATTAAAAGGGCCTGTGTTATGCTTGGTTGGCCCGCCTGGGGTAGGAAAAACATCGCTCGGGCGCTCAATTGCGGAGGCGACCAATAGAAAATATGTTCGCATGGCGTTGGGTGGCGTCAGAGATGAAGCGGAGATAAGAGGCCATCGCCGCACGTACATAGGCTCTATGCCTGGAAAGCTGATTCAAAGGCTATGTAAAGCTAGTGTTAGGAACCCGCTTTTCCTCTTAGACGAAATTGATAAGATGGGCGCTGATTCACGTGGTGATCCAGCTTCAGCTTTGTTAGAGGTTTTGGACCCGGAGCAAAATAATGCCTTTAGTGACCATTATTTAGAGGTGGAGTACGATCTTTCTGATATCATGTTTGTTTGTACCTCTAATTCAATGAATATCCCACCGCCCTTGTTGGATAGGATGGAGGTTATACGCATACCTGGCTATACCGAAGACGAAAAATTGAATATCGCTAAGCAGTACCTGATTCCCAAGCAAATCAAAGCCAATGGCCTGAAG
>JAYPYM010000082.1:3572-16180 GCA_038135915.1 Gammaproteobacteria bacterium | reverse complement strand
GTGTATTACCGTTAAAGGTCTTAGGTGGAACACTGCCCCAAGTAGAACCCGGTAGGTGATCGGAATCGAAAGATGGCGGCTCACTGAAAACAACCATAGCGCCTGCTGTGCACTCATCTGCGCCATCAAAGGGGTCAACTGGGTCCCAAGGCCTAGTTGGAAGATCCATAGAAGTCCCTTGATCATAGTTAGAACTACCCCCACGACGGTTGCTTGCAAATTTATCAGTGGCTTCATCCTCTCCAGCAAAATACCTCAATGCTTCATACATCATTTCACCTGTTGGGTTGCCCCAATCAAAGTTATACGGATAATACGTCTCCCAATCTAGCAAGGGGATATTGATTCTGTAGTTAAAATAATGATGCCACGGATCTCCTAAATTTGATTGTCTTGTACCGATCACCCTGAATTTAGTCAATGCTTGCCAGATACTGTTATCACGGACGTCTTTGTCATCATAGTTAATACCCGTTACTGGGTCCCACTCGTCGCCGTCACTGCTAATATTATGTCTAAGACGCCCGCCATCATGTGGGCGGTCATAGCTGCCAGTAATCAGGCCAAACTCGGCCCTCCCATCAAATTTTTGTACTAAACCAAGCTGATTAAACCTACCATTTGCTTGCGGCTTTGTTACATGCCAACAGTCTGGACCTCTTAGCTCTGGCGTATCCCAATCCCATTTTCCTCCCCAAATTTTATACGGGCAAGGTCTTACTCTAATCATAAAGCTAGCACCTGCTGTAACATAATCGTTTCTAAAGCGACTAAACTCCCAACCCTCCGGAGTTTTTCCAAGGTCTGAATTTTGACTAACGTATAGTCTGGGCGCCCACTGATCTACGGCGTTAACCCAAGTAGACATAGCGGAGCCACTATAGGTAGCAAACAAATGATGTTTACCAGAAGATGGTAGATTATAAGGCGTAAAATCGGCTATATTGTAACCATTATTTGCAACGCTTTGATAAGATCTCGCCCAACCATGAGAAGTCCTCGGCACATTTGCACGCAATGTTTCATCGCCGGTTAATCCGCCGCTAGTGGTCCCGCCAACAATCATACGTCTAATTAAATCCATTCGAGTCATGGTCATCCAATTCAACCAATTGCCCGACCATCCACTGCCGCAACTGGTATCAGCATTCGCACTCCCTGAGGGTACAAATTCACCCCCATTAGGGGCGCCGGGATCAAATGAATAACAAAAATCCGAATTGAAATAGCCATAGTAATTAAAGGTCGGTGTAAAATCTAACTCAATAGATCCGTCACCATTCAGATCGATCGTATTGGTATAGGCTTCCTGAAATAGCCTGTGGTTTTTACCAACTACGAACATAATTTTAGCCTGCCCACCACTACTACCAGCTTGCAATGGGACTGGAGGTATATCCGAACTAACAGCTGTTGCATTGAATGTAATTAGAATTAATATAGTGATACATCTTAACATTTTTTTGTCCTCGTACATCGCGCGCAAAACATTTTAATTCACTTTAACTCGGTCAAATAATAATAAGCCCTCACCAACAGGATCTTGGGGTTTTTGTATTTAAATTATCAAGCGTCAGACTAATACAAGCAGGATCATCACTCGTTGCCTGACCGCCTATTGCTGCAGCTTCAATCCGAAAACTATCTTCGGTTAGCGTTGGTGTTGAAAAGGTGTACGCATTGCTCACCTTGTCAATACACTCAGAAGTGGGCAATGTATACCCAACATAAGTAGCGCTATTATTTACGTAATAACGTTCTAAGGTGAAAGAAAGATCCACCACGCAGGATTTGGCAACATCCCGCTTCATATTAACCACATAATCAGCATAGGCAACAACTGCGTACTTCATAATCATTGTTGAAATTAAGAGAGCTGTCAGCACTTCGAATAAGGTGAAACCGCTTTTATTTCTCATATTTAAACTCTTTTCTTCTACCTGATTACTCACTAGCATATATAGACTGTAAGACAACTTGTGACTTTTGTGAGTTTCCACTACCGCTGTGTACCGTCACTCGATACCGACTGCAGTAGGTTACGCCTGAGGCTGTGCCGTCGCAGCTAAAATTGTCACCTAAAAACTCTACAAAAAAGCGGGGCGTCCCAGAAGTATCTGGAACCTCTCCAGTTGGTACATTTTGCCAACCGGTGAATGACGGATTCTCCCAACGGTTTTGACAGGCCTTACCTGGCGTAACACAAAATCCGTTCAAACATTGGTTAAGGTTTCCACAATCATTAACATAAGCCACCTTAGGAAAACTGCTGTTATTAGCGTCTGCTTGCGCTTCGGCCAGGTTTTCAGCATATCGCAAAGTCGCTTCTGCTCGGTTCAAGGCACTACTACGATCCACAGAAATATTAGCCATCTTTCCTTGTAACATAATAGTTTCTAAGCCAGAACGACTCACAACTGCGATTAATGCAAATAACAATATGCAAACTATAAAGGTAGCTCCGCGGTTGCTGTGATACTTAGTTTTTAACATGATTCACTCTACCATATTCCTAACAGCTACAGTTCGACGCCATTCAAAATCTGGAATGTCTCGACCATTACCTTTGAACGTAATCACCATTCTAACTGTTACAACGCTGGACCAATCTGTGATTAGATTAGCGGTCACATAATTTGTTGCCAACACACCTGGGGAGGTTTCTCTAAGATATTCAAGTTGGAAATCCTCCAGGTTGCTTATCACCTCTTCCACATTTACATCTTTTCCTGGACCAAATGGTCCATTACCTGCTGTTTTATTTCGTTCCATACGATACAAAGACTTACCATCACCATTGTCACCAACATACCAAAAACTGGAAGACACCCCTCCAAGCATATTTGGCAAGGTATCAATGAGAAATTTCGTATGATTAGGACTAGGCGCACAAGGGTTAAGAAAATCAGGAGGGCAGTTGCTTGGTGCAGCTCCGCCATTCCGATACTTAAGCTCACCACCAGGCAATACTGAATCTACTTGCAAAAGGATTGTTCGTACAAAATTACAAACGATAACAAGGTCATCGGCTTTCAAATCACCGGTATCATGTATGCTATCTATGAAAAAGCTACCCTGATTGGTATTTGTCACAACTTGAGATGCTATGGGCAAAATCTCAGATGTAGAGGTATGAAAAATAATTGCATCAGTTCCTGGTACTTGAACTGGAATACCATTTTCTCCAATTCGTAGTGAAGCGTGTAACGTATCCCCTTGCTCATAACCTCGTAAGCCAGCGCCCCAGTCTGACCACCAATAATTTGAGCCATTATTAATAAGACTTGCAACATTACCTCTAAAACCGCAGGGCGTACTACCAGCGGCACTCACTTCTGACACAAGGGAATTTATGATAATACGAGCACCCTCTTGTACCCTTGCCAAACCGCCATTCTGATTATAGGTCATGATATTTGACATAAAAACTGAAATCACTACTACTACAAGCATCAGCCCTAGCAAGGTGGATAACATAATTTCGATTAATGATACGCCACTTTGTCGTTTTGTAGCTTTCATTAAATTCTACTCGCCACTGTAATTTCCCGGTTCATCAGACCGCCTGCTCGAGTATCATCCCATTGAACAGTTACCGAACAGCTAGTTGCACTGCAAGAAATAGCGCCACAAGTATTAGAATTATCTCCTAACTGATCTTTTAAAGCAGTTAACCAAGTATTTTGGTCGTTGCTAACTAAACCGCTCGGGCCGCTGACGGAATCATCGCACTCAAGCGATAGATTATAACTTCCAGCCTGTGCCTCATCCCTATTTGCTCTTAATGAATCCAGCATAAAGTTTCCCAGAACGACTGCTTGCATAGTTTTATATGAGCTATGGTTTGCTTTTAATCCATTCACCTGCATATCAATGAGTCCAACAAATCCAACTGCAATAATCAGAGTGCTTGCAATTAATTCAACCATCGACATACCCTTTATTTTTTTTGAGAACATCATAAAATTTACCTATGGTTTACAGCTTGTAATCTCCTGACTCGTTAAGTCTCCCATTTCAGGTACTCCGTCCTCATCTGAATCCTTGCCGAGTTGTATGCTGTACTTACCAATAATTACAGTGGAAGCACCCTGAATACTTGAGTCATAACAAAAAGCAAAAACCCCTGATGAACTCGCCACGCTTCGGACAAAGGTCATCACATTCGGACTGGAAAATTCATTTGAATCCATTGCGTAGCGTGAAGGTAACGGGTCCCAAGTCCTAAGCCTATCTTCATCGGAATCAACTATTCCGTCATTGTCTTTATCTACAAAGGCTAACCAACCTTCAGACCAATTTCCGATACAATCGGTTCCATCCTTGCTAGCACATAAACTAATTGGGAAAGACCTGCTTAATGATTCGACCTGAACATAGTTTGTCGCGGAAATAAAAACGTCAGCCGAAGCAGCGATCTTTCTATCGATGACCATTTCTGTAAAATTTGGCACTGAAAAAAAAGATATAATACTAACGGTGGCAACTACAATAATTAATTCAGTTAAAGTAAACCCTGCATGTTTTATTTTCATAATAATCGTATAGTTCGTTATTTTTTTAAATATGAGATAAGTATATTACAGATAAATCTGAATTTAAGTGCCAGAGTGTCATTTGATGTTGTTCTAAGGATAACAGAACGTTACCCTTAAGAACGTTACAAACATTATTGGAAAAATTTGTAAAAATACTATATTGGGGAGTATTGAATCAGAGGTGAGATTATTTATTCGCCTGTTTTGACTAGGCATTTAAGAAAGATTTACTCCATGCCAATACAACTGCTGTTTTAGGCAATCGACGAATCAAATCATTGCTAATTTTGACGTTCGAGTTTATGACCCAGCGTTTGATCAGTACCAATGCCAACCGCTCTAACCTTTTACATGTGTCCACTTCTGTTTGCCAAGGCTCCGGTGACAATGTTGTCAACATGGTGGGTTTATCGCCCTTCCAATTCTTATCATTTGGAGCTAGTGGGTTAAACTCTTCGCTTCCGTTCTTCAACTTTAAGTCAATCGCCAATGCTTGTAGTACACTGAGCTCTGATTCTGCACGACCTCGATGCGACCTGAGCAGCGACAATAAGCTTTCTGCTATCTTTGCCTTGTCACACAGAGCCACTTGATTTTTTAGTTGGTTTAGGGTTTCAGTATCTATGATTGTCTGCATGGGTTATTCTTTATAACAAAATAAAAGGTTCTATTTGATCAATGAAAGTGGTTATATTCTAAAGCATTGGGTTTGAGAAAGTAAGGATGTTGCCGAAATCTAGAACTGGTTGAATATTGTTCTTTCCGGTCGCACTTGAAATTAGAATAATTTATGATCATTTTTTAACCTGGTAGACTTTAACTTTTTCTGATCATGTTCGATGCTCCCTTCAATTACTAACCGCTAACCTATAGAATACAAAGTTTTTTGAATGGCTATATCTATTTATGGTTAACGAAAACGCTGAATTAACATTTGCAGAAGAGTATGTCAGATTAACTGACCATAACCTTTTCCTTACGGGAAAAGCTGGGACAGGTAAGACCACATTTTTGCTCAATTTAAAAAAAAATCCACCTAAACGCATGATTGTTACTGCGCCAACTGGCGTAGCTGCTATCAATGCTGGCGGTGTAACCATTCACTCATTTTTTCAACTTCCATTCTCCCCTTTTATACCGGATAACACACAACAAACGACTCAAATTCACTTTAACAAAGAAAAGATAAATATCATTAGAACATTAGAGCTGCTGGTAATCGATGAAATCAGTATGGTCAGAGCAGATGTGTTAGACGGTATTGATTTTCTTCTGCGTCGATATCGGCGATCGGACAGACCATTCGGCGGCGTGCAATTACTGATGATAGGAGACTTGCATCAGCTTTCACCCGTTGTGAAAAATGATGAGCGAGATATCCTAAAACAATATTACGATACCTGCTATTTTTTTAGTAGCAAGGCGCTTCAAGCCGCACCTTTCCAACCGATAGAGTTGAAATATATCTATCGCCAATCGGACCAAGATTTTATACAGCTACTCAATAAGGTTCGCAAAAATCGTCTAGACAAAGCTTCCTTAGATTTATTAAATAGTCGCTTTGAGCCTGAATTAGATGATACGCAAAGCGAAGACCATATTACTTTAACAACGCATAATAGAGAAGCTGACCATATCAATCAATTGAAGCTCGACGAACTATCTGGGGATATACATCAGTTTTCAGCGAGGGTCTCCGGCAATTATCCAGAGTATGCTTTCCCAACCGGCATGAATTTAGCGCTCAAGAAAAATGCGCAGGTTATGTTCGTTCGCAACGACCCCTCTCCAGAAAAAAGATACTTCAATGGAAAAATAGGTTTAGTGAATACCATTAGTTATAACCATATATCGGTAAAATGCCCTGGTGAAGACGAAAGTATTGATGTTGAAATAGCGACTTGGGAAAACGTAAAATACCAAATCGATGATGAAACGAAAGAAATTAAAGAGGAGCTGATCGGCTCCTTTTCGCAATACCCGCTTAAGCTAGCTTGGGCCATCACCATTCACAAGAGCCAAGGCCTTACCTTTGATAAAGTAGCAATTGATGCAGGTGCCGCATTTGCCCACGGACAGGTTTATGTTGCGCTAAGCAGATGCCGAACTTTTGAGGGTATTCAATTGCGCAGTCCAATTCCTGCTCAGGCGATTAAAGCAGATCATGAAATTGCACAATTCGTAGCATATACTGAACAAAACCCACCAAACCAACAGCAGCTAAGATTATCAAAAATTGCTTACCAAGAGCAAAAGGTATTGGAATGCTTCGATTTTCAAATGTTGCGTATTAGCTTACTTTCCCTCAATAAACTTGTACGCCCTAACACACAGGTACTTGAATTCTCTGCTACCAAAAGTTTAGAAGAAACCATCAATAACACTACTAACCAGATAATACAAATCGGGGAAAAATTTAAAAGGGAATTACATTCTTTATTTAAGAGTCATGATATGCCTGAAGAAAATGAGGCCTTGCAGGGTCGAATTATCAAAGCTTCTGGTTATTTCACCCTAAAGCTAGCCGACATTCTAACCGACTGGTTGGAGTCTATTCGCATCGAGACTGATAATAAAGAGCTTCGTAAAAAATCAAGCCGAGCACTCACGTTACTTCGACAAACCATTACAACTAAAGTAGCAGCCATTCAATCTTGCAATAATGGCTTTTCTACTAGAGCCTATTTAAGTGCTATCGTACAGGCCGAGATAGACTCAGCATTACAAAGCAATTCGAAACCAAAAATAAAGATACAGCGAGAGTATCAGGCATCGGATGTACGGCATCCTAAATTATTAGAAGCACTAAAATCTTGGCGCAATAACAAGGCTGCTACTGAACAAGTTGAACCATACAGAATTCTACATCAACGGGTTATCATCCAGATAGCAGCAATTTTACCTTGCAATATAGACCAGTTAGAGTCAATTAAAGGATTTGGCAGCAAGAGCGTTGAAAAATATGGCAAAGATTTAGTTCATATTATTAAAGAATATTGTGAAGATCATAATATAGATCCGATGCAGACAGAGCTACCAAATCCAAATGATTCGCCCGAAGCGCCGGATAAAGAGCCAACTTCGTCACCAAAAAAAAGTACGAAAGAAAGAAGTTATGATTTATTTAAGCATGGTAAAAACATCGACGAAATCGCCAATGAAAGAGGCTTCGTCTCTTCCACTATTCTAAGCCATCTTGCTTACTATGTTAGGTCCGGTGACATTAAAATTCTTGAGTTAATACCGCAAGAAAAATTATCGATTATCATGAATGCATTTGCAGAACAGGGAAAGCAAAACCAGGACCTAAATTTAAAACCAATCAAGCTATCTTTAGGCGACAAAGCATCTTACAGTGAAATAAAACTCGTTAGCCAACATATGGCATATATGGAAGAAGTTTAGGAGAGACTCATCGAACAAAACACCTGTTATAGGCTAGCGGCCTGGACTTATAGCTAAACCGTCCAAACGCATGCTCCTGTCGCATCCTAGGATCATCATTTCTATTCCTTTCACCGTCAATCATTGTATTTTGCTATAAAACGTATTACCATCGTTCACTTGGAGTTTTACTCTACTGTTATTTTCTTAGTATGATACAAAAGAGGTATTTTGGGTATGCCAGGACCGGGAATTCGAGCACTTTTAAGTAGAGCTGCCAAGTTTTTAGGTCGGCCTCAACATCCACAAACTGATTCCAGATCACAAACTAGTCTAAGTAGTTTAACAACATCTGAACCACCAACTGCAAGAAACAGTTTACACAACAATCAAGATTTAAGAGTCATACATCAAAATACGGGTAATAGACTAGTCACAAAAGTTGTTGTCCCACTTGGTTCACATGATTTAATCCTAGCGACAAAATCTACGAAAATTAATTTTGAAACTGATAGATATCAGAATCTGAGAAGCCACAAGTTTATAGCCTCTCGCAGTGATTATACCGCGCCAAATATAGAGTCTTACCAAAGAGGTGGCGAAGCTTTATTAGTGTTAAATGACGCACATAGTCAGAAGGTGTATAAAGCAGATAAACAGCTAAAAGTCTCTGAAAAATTAGGGTCTTTAGATAGTCAATTTGTGGAAATCCGGTCATTAGACAGTAAAGCTTTCGAAATCCGTTCTGAAATCGAACTCCATGAAAAACAAATAAATAAAAATACTGAAAGCCTTACAAGCGGATCTTTAAATGCTAAGGAATCAAGCAAGCTGTTCAATTATACTACTGAATTGAGTAAAAATTTAAGTCGCTTAAAACAAAAACTCTTAAATTTAGAATCAAACCGTGCGAGTGCAATACATGCGTTTACGAACCAATCTCTTGATCTATTAAATTCCGATACAGTACTAGACCCTCAAGACGAAGCTAACTTAAAGGAGAACCTAGCAGGCTTGGGTGTGCCGGACTCTTCATTCATTACGATAGATTCTAAAGATTCAAGCCTTCCAGAACATAGCTTACAATCTACCGATACTGGAATTGAAGTCTCATTAGCGTCTAATGATGTACCTGATCTGGCTCCTGTTTCGGATTCAGATTCAGGTTCTGAATATTCTGATGAAGAACGTGCTTATTACGTACCGGATCCTCACTCAGATCAGACATCGTCTACCAAAAGCAGTTTCAGTGCTAGAGCAAATCGACCCTTACAAAGTATTTTACACGAGGTCACTATACCCTCACACTATACTGAAGAAGGTAGTAATATTTCAGAGTGATTACAAACCAGATCGAAAAAACCAAACTGGAAAAATTAATATGGTTGTATTCATAATGCTAGTCATACTCTAACTCAACGCAAGAAGCTGCTTCCTTTGCTTTCTTTCTAGCAGCCTTTATTGAACTTGCTTTCGCCAAAGCAACACCCATACGACGATACTTCCGGCTGCTTGGCTTGCCGAAAATTCTAACCTCTGTATTCTTTTTCTCCAAGGCCTTGTCTATACCAGCATAGCCAATGGTGTTAGCCTGTTTTTCAGCAAGAATGACTGCGGAAGCAGATGGACCATAGTAGTTAATGGCTGGAATAGGTAGACCCAATATAGCCCTTACGTGTAAATCAAATTCTGAAAGGTCCTGGGATATCAGTGTCACCATACCTGTGTCATGTGGCCGTGGCGATAATTCAGAGAAAAATACATTATCTTTCTGAATAAAGAATTCAACGCCAAAGAGGCCTGCTCCACCTAAACGGTCGGTAATTTTCTTTGCCATTTTTTTAGCCATCGTCAGTGCTTTTTCACTGATCTTTGCTGGCATCCAGGATTCTTGATAATCCCCTCTCTCCTGACGATGGCCAATTGGGTCAACAAATAATGTTTTCCCTTGATGTTGTTTTATGGTGAGCAAGGTAATTTCTGAATCAAAATCTATAAACTCCTCTACAATCACCTTCTGTTGATCACCCCTCATTCCTTGACAGGCTATTTCCCATGAATGTGTTAAATCTTTCTTATTGAGTGCAACCGACTGGCCCTTACCAGAGGAAGACATCACAGGTTTAATAACGCAAGGAAATCCAATCCCCTTGGAAATACTTTTTAATTCTTCTAAGCTTTCTGCATAAGCGAACTTTGCTGTTTGTAAGCCTAACTCATTAGCGGCAACGTCACGAATAGCATCTCTATTCATGGTCAGGTGAGCAGCTTCTGCTGTAGGTACGACAGGAATCCCCTCTACTTCAAAGTTCTTCAGTATACTTGTCCTAATAGATTCGATTTCAGGCACAATTAAATCAGGTTGATATTTTTTTACAGTATCACTCAGTTGTTCAGCATTCAGCATATCGATCACTTCAAATTGATCTGCCACCTGCATGGCAGGTGCATTAGCATAATTGTCAACGGCGATCACTTGCTTGCCAAAACGTTTAGCTGAAATGACGACCTCTTTTCCAAGTTCTCCTGAGCCTAACAACATTATTTTTTGTATATTATTCATAATCAATCGCCTTAGTAGGATATAGGTCTTTTATACCTGCATTAAGATTTTTGTCAAGCGCAATAGAAACTAACCAATTGGAATAACCAAACAGTCATTTTTGCTTCATATTGATAGCCTTCAACGCTGGTCATATGTTAGCCTCTTTCTGGTATCAAAGTTTAGGGTTAACAAGCTTAGTGTCAATTTTTTCATTCAAGCCCAAAAATATTGATAGACGAATAGGTCATCCAAAAAGGTAGACAATGAACACTACATATTACAATCCAGATCTCCCAGTAAACTATGTTTCTTTTTTGAAACAAAATACTGATCGGTTAGGTGATCTATCCCATAGCAAGCAAAAGTCAGCAAGGGTCGCCATTATCGGTGCAGGTATGTCAGGCTTATATATCGGTAGAGAGATGCTAAAACTGGGCATCACTCCTGTAATATACGAAGGTACCACAAGAATTGGTGGTAGATTGTATTCCGAGAATTTATCTAAAGGTGTTACAGGTTCAATTGCTGAATTAGGTGCAATGAGATTCCCAGCCTCCGGAAAGGTGTTCTGGACGATAGTCGATCAAATTACTAATCCATTAAGCAGAGCAAGCTTCACTAATCCAGGGGTCGTAGATACTGTACTACATGATGGTGATTGCGCTTACCTTTGGAAAAAAGGTGAAGCAATTCCTGATCGATTTCAGTTTATTCAAGCTGGTTTTGAAAAAATTGAAAAAGACCTGACAACTGCGTGGGATGAGGCTGTCTCTAAAGTAGAAAAAAGCTCAAACGAAGGAAAAGAGTGGATTGAATCAATTGAGCCTATTGTAGCATTATGGCAATCCTATATTGATCAATACCAAGATATGACGTTTAAAGAAATGGTGACCCATCATAATCCAGAGTGGGGAGAACGAGAACTAGATCTATTTGGCACTTTAGGTATTGGTACTGGGGGATTCAAAGCAATTGAAGATATATCTGCATTGGAACTAATACGAATACTTATTACTAGAATGGAAACGGATCAACTATCAATGCTAGAGGGAGCAGAAAGTGTTACACAAGGACTATTCCGAGATCAAGTGGAATCACCTAGCGGTAAAAAGGTTTCACTCCAAGACTTAGGTGTTGTTAAAACAGGTATGTATGTAACAGACATTAGGTCTAGGGTTAAGTCAAAGAAACTAATGTTGAGCTTTGAAAATCACACTTATGAAGGCCCTTTCGATTTGGTTGTAGTGACAACAACTTTACCTGCGATGAGAGAAATGGGATTAGAAAAATCAACCAGTCCACTGAGTGTTGCTCAACGAAAAGCGCTATCTTCGCATACGATCCCATCTTCAAAAACATTTCTTAAAACAAGAAACAAATTTTGGCAAGACCAAAAAAATAATGGAACAACCAACATCCAAATGAGAGAACTACCACGCCAACTTTACGCTATTGACAATCCAAAAACGAAAGAAGGAGTAGTCTTACTCAGTTACACCTGGGGGCAAGATAGCAAAGCATCTGTTGAAATAAGTACAGATAAACAAAGCCGAGCAAAGCATTTCAAGGAAAGCGTAGCAGTTGTCGATTCAGAATACTCATCACAATTACCAACCAGCATTAGATCTAATATCAAGCAAATCGATTGGCAACAAGAAAAAGGTTATAACGGCGCTTTCAGGTTAAACTTACCCGGTGAAGAATCAGCAATGCAATTGCTTAGGGAGCAATATCTGGAAGTAGGGAAACCTAATGCCAGCGGACTTATTCTAGCAGGAGATGTCAACCCACTTCCTGGTTGGGGAGAAGGTAGCGCAATTTCCGCTATCAATGCGGTGACAGCAATGATCCAATTTTTAGGAGGGTCGTTACGACAAGGTTCGCCAATGGAGCTACCAAGCAAACTTCACTCTTATAGGTAAGCACATCCTCATATTCACTAGCCTAGCTGGTTTAATTCATAGGTAGTTAAATCAAAATAGCTTAATTTGCTTAATAGATTACAAAAACACAACGAACTTAACATCCAATTGGAATATAAGGATGTGATAAGATAGGTCCTCTAAATTTTCTAGGCAACAATAAGAGGTGCAAGCTATGACAATTACGGCTACTCTAAAATCCACTGGAGGAGCAGTTAA
>JAYPYM010000082.1:0-3562 GCA_038135915.1 Gammaproteobacteria bacterium | reverse complement strand
TTAAAAAACAGTTTAATAAGGCTGCCCAAGCCGTAGGTAAAGGTTTAGATGTTGTAAAAAGGCAGGCTCTACCAAAAAAAAACAATGTTAATTTTGAAAGCGCTCAGAAACTCAATGATTCAGTACACTCTATTGGCTCTGATTCTCATGATGCTGATCAACGAACGGTGGCTCAATCAAATCATAGCTTAACTGATGTAGGAGAACCAAAAGCTGACATATCAGCTCTATTCCCCAATAGCGGTGACTCTCAAAGAGAAAAATCTAGTGATGAAAATAATATAACTCTGAACCAATACCTTTATTCTGGTGATTCAAGTGACAAAGACGGTGATGAGCAAAGTGTTCTGACCAAGCAAACTCATATTGAGTTAGGTGTAGAAAATGGGGACGTTGGAGTTGTAACAGTTAGTAGGAATAAACCTTTAGAGGGAAATGAGGGATTGGCTTCGTTAATTAAGAAAATAAATGGAAGAGAAAGATTAACAAAGGATGACAAAGCATTTCTGGAAACATTAAAACTGGAAGACTTTGATACTTTATACAAAGAGATTAACGTCGAAGCGCCTAGGGCTGTAAGCCAAGCAAAAGGGGAAGCTAGGAACAGTCGGCTAACTGAAGTGAGCAAAAAAATTGGTGAAGAAGAATTAACAGGTGGAGACCTAGAATTTATAAAGACCTTGAAATTATCAAACTTAGAGAGATTAGCAGAAAAGTTTGATAGAAAAGGGCTTCCTGTTCCTCAGTCTTTAACCAACACAATAGAAACTAGAAAGGGTGACTTGTAGTACAAAAATCAAAAATACGTTTATTTATTATAGCTGATTAGGTAGATTAAAGGTGACCCAAGAACGAGTATGCATGCTTAAAATTTCAAAAAGGGGTGCTCTATCAATCATCTAAGAAGCTTTGCCTTCAGTTTTATAATGAATATCAGGATTGAAAGAAACGCCTCTATCACTTGACCAAGGTGTCTTTGTAATACGAGCGCTGACACCTCGTTCTTCGAGCTTAAGCTGTTCGCATATTTTATCAAGTAGTATGGCGACTTCTATAGCCGACGGCCTAGCACTAGCCTCATTCTCGATCATGCTATTAGCAAGATTATACAACCGAGCAATTTCATCTTTACTAATTGTCTTTATGGCGTGTATGGCGTGATTCCAGATAATCGGGTGTTTTCGGATTTGATTATCTTTTATAGGCTGGAATCCAAAAATAGAAAACAACATACTTTTTCCTAACGAATAGACATCTGAAGCAAGCCCATGAGGATTGTTGGGCATCACTTCTGGGGCTTTGTATTCTTTAGTTGCTCTATACTCCCTTGTGCTAGCTGTTTCTTTATCTAAAAATATTGAACCACCAAAATCAACCAGCTTACCACCTGCTTCCCCAACCATAATATTTTCCGGTTTTATATCATGGTGTAGCAACTGGCAGCTTTGATCATGAAATATAGCCAACATGCAAGCGGCATCGCGAAGCCCCGCAACTATCTGGTACATGATAAGATCCGTTACTTGGTTTGATTCCCTAAGCTTCAATAACTGCTCAATCTTCGAAAACAGATCTCCCCCTTTAATTCTAGGTGCTGAAGCTAGAAAATGATTGGGCAACATTTTTTCGCTATCTATGGTAGAATCAGTCGCAACAAAATATTCTAACGCTTTTCCTCTACTCACTTTAATATCTTCAAGTGTTGAATCCAGCTTACCATCGAGCAATAATGTTCTAAATTTCTGCTGAACATCTTGTTCTCTCTCAAACTCTCTCCTACTTTTTTCACAGGTGCCCACCTTTAATACACGATCAGTGTCCCCGTTCTTCTCCTCATAAACAGTGGTATACCTACCGCACCCGATCTGTCTAAAGTCTTGAATTTTAATACTAACTGGAAAACCGAGTATTTTAGGTGTATTCGGCCGTTCTAACGAACCAATCGGTACTTTGCCGCTCGACCTACTCGACGGTGTCGGTTTTGTAGAGGAATCCTCTATATTCGAGAAAACATCTTTTGATTCATCTGCCGACACTTTTTGTTTCTTGTTAGCGCTCTCTCGTATAGGTGATGGCTTTCTATCCGGGCTAGGGTTGGGTGTAGCTGGAAACACGATTTTAACCTTCTTTAGAGATAGAGAAATAGATTAGGAGCAATATTTTATTGTGATTATATTAGGATATTTGAGGTTTGATCAAGCAGAACGACGGATCAGGTTAGACAAAGGGTTTTATCATTCTACAAGTGATTCCCTAGGACAAGTATATTTTCAAATTTATCAAATTTTTTTTTATAAATATAAAAAAGTTCCACTCGGAGCCCGCTGCTTAATACCCAATCTCATAGAACCTCCCTTTCAGACCTTCCCCTTTTTTCTTATTCGCTATAGTTTTAATGTCCGTTTAACTTAGCGCACTATTCGATTGAATCAAAAGTCTGTCAACTTCTTGAAGTTGCTCGGAACTAAAGGTTAAACGATTGCCAACCCTAACAAGCCTGAAGGTTATAACAACAAACGCCGCGTATCACTGAGCAAATACGCCAAATAAGCGGTAAATCGAGCAGCATCAGCTCCGTCTATCACTCTATGATCATAAGATAGTGAAAGCGGTAACATCAGGTTAGATTTAACACCATTATCTGTTAACACTACTTTTTCTTGGCTTCTGGATACACCTAAAATAGCAACCTCTGGCCAATTCACAATAGGGGTAAACGCAGTACCTCCAATACCACCCAGTGAAGATATGGTGAAACAACCACCTTGCATTTCCTGAGGTTTTAGTTTTTTATTGCGAGCTCGATCACTCAATTGCGCGAGGTCGTTAGCAATTTCAACCACAGTCTTTTGATCAGCATCTCTAATCACGGGCACCACCAACCCGTTCTCTGTATCTGCTGCAAAACCAATGTGGTAGTAATGTTTGTAGACAATGCTTTTACCGTCATCACTGAGTGACGCACAAAATTTCGGGAAAGTCTGTAATGCTTTAACACTGGCTTTAATGATAAAAGCTAACATCGTCAGCTTGACGCCTTTTGCTTTTAGGCGAAGGTTTTCTTCTTTTCTGAATTGTTCCAAGTCACTGACGCTTGCTTCGTCAAACTGGGTCACGTGAGGTATCATTTGCCAAGCACGTTGGAGGTTCTTAGCACTTAAGTGTTGAATCTTGGTTAGAGGCTTTGTTTCAATCTCTCCCCATTTGGAAAAGTCAAACTTCGGCAAATCCTGCATCGTTGCTTGACCTGAGGAAGGTGCCGCCATCATGGTTTGTTTAACGTAGGTATGAATATCCTCCTTCAAGATACGCTGTTTCGGGCCAGTACCATTTACCTTACTTATATCCACACCTAACTGATTTGCTAGACGCCGAACAGCTGGGCCTGCATAAACAAGCGCTTGATCATTTGGCTCAGAAACAGGTAAAGTGGAGCTCAGCTGTGTTGCAGCTTGAGTGTGTTTTTCGCTAAGGGTTTCTTGCTCTATTACACTTGGTTGCTTAGCGGCCTTAACCTCCTCAAGCTTACTAGCCTCTTCGGCCTGCGTTTCATTCTCCGGTG
>JAYPYM010000081.1:15983-16282 GCA_038135915.1 Gammaproteobacteria bacterium | reverse complement strand
CTCTCAACCTCAGCTGGAGAATCACCTACTTGTATAACTGCCGGGATGAGTTCATAAGCTAACACCTCCTTGAACGCCCCGAAGTAGGCGTCAGGATTAGGCAGCCCCCGTTCTGCTAAGCCTGCTCTTACCTTAAGTTGACTGGTCAATGATTCCTCCAGCCGATTAAATGCCCTCTCCCCAGAGACGGCTTGATCCTTAACCTGGTCTAATGTATCCAACTCACTTTCAAGTGGTGGATAGAAAAAAGCACCCAATGCGGACTCACATTTCTCATCATCAAACCGATGAGGATAAAC
>JAYPYM010000081.1:14247-15973 GCA_038135915.1 Gammaproteobacteria bacterium | reverse complement strand
CTTCTAAAGTCACTAGGCGATTCTGTAAACAGACCAATAGTTGACCGGCACCTCATCCCCATTGTTTGATGATGAAATTGAGGCAATTTCTTTGCAATAAACGCTGAGACAGAAGCCCCGCCAAAGAATACTAATGTTCGTACCGATGGCAAGTAGCGCTTTACGGTCTTCCGACGCTTATCCGATTTTATAAGTTTTTCTGCGTGTTCTATTGAGGGCTTAGTTAAAGCCTGAGCTTTCTCATAAATCCCTGCTGTTAGATCACGAATCCGAACCTGCTCTTCATTTGGCCTCCTCGGTATTGTTTGGCCGAGAACCTCACCTACTTTCTCTTCAAAATTGGTTGCAGCTAACCGTTCCTTCACCCTACCAAACAATTGTTTATCTATATTTTCTGCTAACGATTTAGTTTCTATTTTGGCCACTGCTGATTGAACGAGTTGATAGACTTCAGAGTCCCTGAATTTTCTGCTCCAATCAATTCCATCGACCATTTCGGAAAGCATATGATGCTTTAAACCTGTGGGATCATCCAAAATGTCGACACTCACTGACTCCGCCAACAAATCTATCATCTGTGATTTGAGTTTATCATAGGTTTGATCAATGAATGTATCTGCTGCCGAACTAACCGCGGGGGCTGGTTCATCAAACTCCGCTTTTCTAACACCTTTGGACCCCTCAAGCCTAATAGTATCCAACTCTTCCCTTGTAACCGACTGTACTTCTGTATCGTAAAGATCAGCCACTATATCGCTGAGTTTCTGTGCAATTTCTTTATCCGCCAAAACACCTTTTAACACGCCTTCCATAGCCAATGACTCTACGTTATTCCAATAAGCCAATTTCAAGCCACCCTCACTTTTCCTTGAATCAAATTCTTCTAACATAGCAGCCTGTATGATCTTTCTCACAGACGAAGACACTACTTCCAATGGCTTATTCTGGCCAGGCAGCATTTTTCTTAACGCTTGCGATTTTCTAGCCACTAGGTCACTAAACTTCTTACCTTTCAATTCTTTTCCAAACCTGCGCTTAAGTTTGTCGACAATAATACTTTTTGCCAGCTTTCTAATCTGCCCTGAGAAGCTTGATACCTTATCCGATATAAGCCCCTTGAGATCACCCGTTATTTTCTCTTTTAAGGCTTCTCTGACTTGAGAGAGCGAGAACAACTTGTCCCACTTTGGGTGCTCTGCGACCTCAACAGACTCTGCGGATTTTTCCACCAGAGTGCTCTCTTGCATGTTCAAGCTTTGCCTCAACGAAGTAATGATTAAACCCAGCTGATGTCTAGTTTTCTCAACAGTAGTGCCACCATCACTCATAGCATCCCTTAATTGGGAAAGCCCCTTAGCCAAACTAAGGTGACTCTTTCTTAGCTTCGCAATCATATTATCCATGAATGCATCAAACTTTTTAGATTTGTTTGCGCTGAGCATGTGTGAATAGACAGTTTCATACAAAAATAACTTGTCACGATTAAAACCATCTTGATCTATACGCTCAAAAGAACCAAAGTCATATGCGGTATGTAACTCTAAGCATAACTCCGTCATCCTATCAAACCTGGATACTCTGGACTCATCATCCGCCTCCACACCACTTAATCTAAATGGCTTTATCGTTTGCCAATCTAAATCGTAAATTTCTTTCTTTAATGTTTGATTATCAATACAGAAAGAAAAGCTCATGGCTGGATTTTTTCGAGAGGTTACCTTAAAGT
>JAYPYM010000081.1:8864-14237 GCA_038135915.1 Gammaproteobacteria bacterium | reverse complement strand
CCTTAAAGTGAGAATTGCCTTCGTATATCGTTTCCTCGATACGGAACCGTGATTTATCGAACATGCCTAGGTGTATTAAGCTTCTCAGCACATCCGAGCTTGATTGAGTAGAAAAATATGCGGGATCAATTAATCCAAACATCTCGCTTTCTTCCTCATCGAACGCTTGGGTACGCAACTCACTTAATGCAGTTTCTAAATCTTCAATTATTTTTTCTTTGAGCGATTTCCTTTTTCCATCTTCGTCAAACCGTTTATCCTTATCAGCGCCTTCAGGCAAGTGTGTTTTACAATCCATTAGCGCAGTCATCAAAATAGAAAAGCGTTCTTCCTTGGTATATTTACCACTGGCAGCGAGATTGTTAGTAAAGGTATGTAGCATTTTACTCCAATAGGAAAAGCTACTTTCCTCATCATATCTGTCGATCAGTGTCTGATAAAGGTGGTTCGAAAACTCATCTTTAATGACCCAGTCACTCGAAAGTCGAGACCAGTATTTCATTAACATGCGCGGGTTAAGATCGTTATAGTCTTCTGTATGCATGATTTTATTAACGGCTAATCTTACTGCATCTTCTACTTTGTAGCCGGGCTCCGCAGCATGCATCTTGTTATCTTTAAAGGAGTAGTAAACCTCATCAGCGAATCGATATGGGCGTTTAGCGATCTCAGAAACAACCACATCCGCTGCCCCAAATGAATACACGTGAGACCTATCACCCATGATGGGTTCATCTTCAAATGAAATTTTACGAACAAATTGTGTTGCTAGATACCCATCATCAATCATATTTCGAATCTCTTGGGCTTGTGTTTTTAACCTATCGAATTCAGCATATTCTTCTCTACCATATTGGGTTCCCATACTATCTGCATAATCTAGGAATCGTTTATGAGCATCTGCATACTTCTCTTCAAGCTTTTTCTTGAATAGGTTTGTGAGCGCTTCTAGAACATCCTTCGGCACGCTAGTCGAACCTTCATTTACGATAAATGCCAGGTCTACATCCTGTTTTTGAAGAAATTCAGGTTTATTCTCAGAAATATCTTTCCCAGACAATGCAATATCAGCCATACGACTGCCTTTTATGGTAAGAGTGCCTCTTTCTTGAATGGAGCCTTTATCAATAGCTCGTATGGCAGTAATTACTTCTTCTACAGAAACCTCTATGTTATCTAAATGTAACCTTTCTGCCTTAGCAGAAAATGATTCTTTGCCATCTAGTTTCTCTCTAGACAATGTCCTCATACTCTTTGTTGCCATTTGTGCGCGAGACCTTATACCAGCTGATAAACTGGTCGTTGAAGCACTAGGTCTTTTCACATGCGAAGGCCTTGCTTCAGCTTCAGATAACAATGGTAAAGAAATATTAAGCTTACCGAACTGATGTAGATTTGGTGAATAACTGTCCTTAGGCAGCTTAATTCTTGCCAATTTATCAATAGACTGCTTTTCAGCTCTGACAATTCCAGGAAAACTTATTTGTTTATCGGTTAATCTAACGGCCATTTTTATTTAATACCTTGATAAAATAATAATCGGAATTTATCTGATTCTTGCAACCTGATACCCTCAGCTTTACTTGACGAAGCTAAGCGTTCTTTTAAGTTACTTGTTTCACGGAGCACTAAAATTGCATTAATCTTTATTGATTTGATTCACCTGCATAAAGATTCGATAGCGACACGCACCTATGCGTTCCATCTAATTTATATGAGCGTAAACCGCATAAAAATCATCATTCAGAATTTTTAGTTTACGGGGAATTTTAACATTCAGAATTGTTTCTCACAAACATCTATCACTTTGTATTGATCGAGTGGTCAATGCTTAGGTGAAGTTAACGCTTTAAGAAAATGAATAATTGAACCCAACAACAGGGTCGTAAGAGAGAGCCTAAATCCTAATTTATTCTTCTGCATTTTTAAGCTTTGATTCTGCTCTTGAATCCAGAATGCTTATTATAGCGAATATGTTCCAACAGAATAAAAAGATTAGTCCTAATAGGCTGTATAGCTTAAAGTAGACTAGCAACGAATAGTGTCTTTATGATATCTTTTGTTTCTAGTTTGATAAGGATCAAATAATTCTGTAACAAAACGCTTGTTCCTAGATCCTGATTCAATTTTAAAAGAATTTTGAATCATAAATAATAATAGAGAGCCTTTTTATGACATTTCCCTTTTCATTTGCTGCTACAAGTAATGCAATCGATAGTTTTAATCAAAGAACCGACGATGAGACAAGGACTACCTCAAATGCTAGCACGAATGAAAGCGGCCAACTTACTCAGCAAATAAGCGTAAGTGATGACGGTCAACTTCAATTAAGGTTAAACTTAGAACAGTGTAAAGACATGCAGGACGCGCCTCGCGCCAAGAAAACCAAATGTGAAAAAGCTGGAAATGCTCTAAAATTTGGTGCAATTGCCGGTGCTTTAGCAACTTGTACATATGGAAAATATGCTCTCGCTTGTCAATTTGGCGCAATGGCAATTACTGAATTCACCCAGGACGGTAGCTTAACTAGTGCACTTAAACATAAAGTTCAACCCTTAGTGACACAAGCCCTAAACGAAGTACAGAGCCAATTCTACAGAGCTAAAGACTACGCCGAAAACCTCATGCTAGATGGTTTGCACGAAAACCCATTTTTAGATGAATCGGCAACAAAAATGATGAATTCTACCAATAAGTTTATGGGTAAAATTGTCGGCCAGTATGATGTTCACCGTAATCAGACATTAACATACCTAGCAGATGAAGAAGAGGCCTTTTCCCAGATACAAGAGGATTTGGCAACCGGCAAAGGAGAAATCACAAAAATACGTGACGCCATTAATGATGTAGAGCAAGCATTTGAAAGAGTAAAAAATTTTGCCAATGATAACTATAGTGCAACACATGCTGACTTTATTGCCGCAAGAGACAGTTATAACGCAGCTGTAGCAAGGCTAACCGGATTGGTCAGTGACGTTTCATCTAGAATGAACAGAACTTGCGACAATATTATCGACCAATGGGGTAAAGGTCGTGTTCGAAGAGAAATACTAGATGGTGCAAAAAACATGTGTGTAGATGTTAGGGAGTTTTTGTCTAGTGCTGGTGAAGCAGATGACTCCCCAAATTTATCAGGAAGCGATATGACCCCTGAAGATTTTGAAGCATGGGTAAGCAATGAGGAACAAACTATTTCTGGTCAATTGTCTAATCTAAGAGAAAGTGCGACTGTTATGGAAGACGCATTTGACAACTCAATTAGTGTGTTGGCTACGAGAGAAACGGCACGTCAAAATTTACAGACACACCTGCAGAATGTCACAGAATCCCCAGCATTTGGCAGTGTCGCAGAAACCATTGAAGAAGTTAAGTCTGAGTATAGAATCTCAGCTGGAGGCAATCGTACTGAGCATCAGCAAATCATTCAAGATGCAGTCATAACAGTCGAACAACAAATGAATAAAACAATGGTAGAAGAAATTGTACCGCTATTGGAAAATATGACTGAAGAAGAAATTAAAGAAACCATTAATGAATATGAAAAATATGGGCGCATTCCTAAAAATATCTTCATCGCTGGTAGATATTTTTTCATCGGAATGATTGGCTTATGTATTCTCAATCAAGTGTTAGAAGAACTGGAAGTTACCGACAAGCTAGGCAAGATTCCTGGTGTAAAGGTTAGGTATAAGCCAAAACACGATGCCGGCTATAATGTTGCAAAGGTACCGGCTTCAGAGATAACAGGAACTAACCAAAAATCACTGTACAGAAATCTTTTGAGTGATATCGGTTCCACTTTATGTAAACATTTAATGAGGGCAGATGTACTTTCAAACTTAACGCTTTTACTACTCGTTTCAACTATACCAAAGGCTAATGAACTCGGAAATGGTATTGGAGATCGATTTGCTAACCACACCTCTAGTTTTAATGATACCATGTACGGACTTAATCAAAATATTACCGAAATTGTGACTTCTGCCATTGACGCAAAGAATAGCGTTTCCGTTGATTTTGATGCACTTCATCAAGATACTCAAACAAGGTTGAGAGAAAAGGCTAAAACTGACCCTGTACTTGCACAGGAATTGGCTTTTTATGATGCATTGGGTATTACAGACTGTTACATTGATGCGGCCACTGGTTCAGTGTATTCACAAGATCAAACCATGGAAACAGCTTATCTTGATCAGTTTCCAGAAGACAGTATAATTCGCTTAAAACTAGAAGATATATACTCAGAAGAATCGCTAGAAGCAATATTGACAGATGTAGTTAATGAGCACATTGACGATGCTGCAGGTGATCAAAAAGATGAAAGAACGGCCCAGCGTATTTGGACTGGTGTCATGCTGGGTGTTTCTGCAATTGCCTCAATAGGTGTAGTCTTAGGTAAATATAATGATATATACAAGTTGAGCGATCATGGCTTGTCCCCTAAAGATATATTCACTTGGACAAGTGAGCGTAAAGCAATACGAGATGTGGTGGCGCGACTACCTTTGCTTTTTGATCAAAAAAACGTAAGACCAACGGGTGATGGAGCGGGCGAAACTGAAAGGTTTTTAGAGACAAGGCCAGATCAAGACTATATGAAAGGCTACAAAGCTCCGAAGAAACAGGGAGCAGATGATGAAACCCCAGATCCAGAACAAGGACTAGAGCTGACTACCAGCTCATTTAGAGAACAAGAAGAAACGCAAACAGAGGAAAAAACTTCTCGTTGGTCGAGGAGAGGCAAGAAAGCGAAGCAATCAGCAGATAAGGTAAGGACATCAACGAAGCAAACAAATAAATCGAACCAAAAAGAGAGTGATAAAGGCAAGGCGCCTCATCGTGATACACCTAGAGGCCACTTTTCTACCAAAAGTAGCAAGATAGAAATGGAAACAACCGATGACGGCTTAGTTGATATAGAGTTAGGAGAAGAAGAAGGAGTTGAACAACGGTATGCTGAAATAAAAGTAGGAGGCAGTAATGGTTTAGGTACTTGGTTTGGGTACTAGTGCTGCGTTTAAGAAAAGGCTTCTGTAAAAATTTACCCCTTTAATGAAACTTTCAATCGATACTCTCTCATTCACACCATGAATGCCAGATGCTTCTTTGAGCGCTATTGTAAAAGGACTGACACGATAAATATTGTCGGTCAGTTCAGCGAAGTGTTTAGAATCGGTGCTGCCTGCTAATAGGTATGGTAGAATCGTTATATTGTTACTGTATACGCTTTTAAAGGTGCCACTTATCTTTAGGTACCCCTCGCTTTCAATACTGGACATTTTACTTGGTTCAGCCTTATCCAACACGCTCATCACCACCCTTTCATCATTTACTGATTTTTCTATTTGTTGCATGACAGATGAAACATTATCT
>JAYPYM010000081.1:8531-8854 GCA_038135915.1 Gammaproteobacteria bacterium | reverse complement strand
GCCTCTGTAGACTGAGACAAGCTATTTGCGCTAGCGCTAGAGGAAGTGATCTGAGTGGTAATAGCTGTTGTCCGAATCGAAGCATTCGTATCTGGGTTTTTTGAAAGCATATGTGTGAGTAACGGCTGGCTAATAGTTGAATATTTAAAGAGTAATGGCTTCAATCCACTCATAAACTCGGACAGTCCACCATAAAAATAGTGTGCAGGCTTGTCATAATAAGCTTTGAACTTATGTGCTTCTATTTTACTGATTGCCCTTGCCATTATGCCAATAGCGCTTTGTCTAGGTGGCCTACTCGCATGCCCGCCTTCTGCCTGAAC
>JAYPYM010000081.1:2801-8521 GCA_038135915.1 Gammaproteobacteria bacterium | reverse complement strand
AACCGAAAATAATTTTGTTTTCTTTTAATAGAGACTGATAGTTTAAGTGATATATAGCCCTTTTCCTGAATACCAATCAAGGCTACTTTTTCATCCGTAAAAGGAGGAAAAGACGATAACACAATTCCTCCCTCATCAATCAAATAATCGAATTTGATTTGTTTATCTAGGAAATATTGTTTAATTTTCTTCGTTTCAACTGTGCCACCTGTTTCTTCATCAGTAGTGAACGCAAAATACAGAGTTGTCGCTGGGTACTTTCCTGCTTTGGCTAAAGCCTCTAAAGCACACATCATAGCAATCAAATTACCTTTATTATCAAGCACACCCCTTCCCCAAATATAGTCTTTATCAATGACCCCACCATAGGGGGGATGTTGCCAACCATGAGCGTCGGCATCAACTACATCCTGGTGGGCCAAGTATAAAATCGGCCGGTTGGTACTTCGCGTGTCTTCAACATCCCATTTGTAGACAATATTATTATCAAGCTTAACCTTCTCCATCATTTGCATTGCATGGGGAAAGCTTTCAGACAACAAATGATCAAATGCAATAAAAGCCTTATCGTTGTCTTGTACCGTCCTAAGCTGAATTGCAGCCTGTAGCGATCTGATGCATGACTGACTATCATGCATCTTCGGACCTTCAACACTAGCACCCTCTGACAAGCAAATACCCGATGATATAAACAAGAACAAATAGCATGTTAATTTAGCAATATTAATTTTCTTCATTAAGCATCATTTTTTATAGATTAGTTTTAAAAGGTCAGCATCCAACTACTTAGATTATTTAATGCCTAACAACAGATAACTGACGTAGAGTTTATTAATTTCACTCACATAGTTAACTGGTTCCTTATAACCAAGGTTAAGCATGGCTAATTCAACATGCCTAAACCATTCATTTGACCGTAACCCTAACTTAGTCGCTTGTTTCATTGCTTTTCTGACCCTTGCTGGCCCTGCATTGTAGGCTGCGAGCGTCATTCGCAATTTTGCGTTTTCATCCATATCTGAAATGGGGTCAAAATATCGTTGTTTGATCCAGGCCAAATATTTTATACCGGCATGAATATTATTTTCTGCGTTTTGGATACCTTTTATATTAGGAATATTAATATAGGGTTCATTAGCAGTCTTTTGTTTAATCTGAAATAAACCGATTGCTCCCCATCTATTCACGATATCTTGTTTAAACCTTGATTCCTTATAACAGAGGGCTGAAATAAGCCGCCAATCAAAATCATATTGTTTCGAATACTTTTTAATCTGTCTATCATATTTTGACAAACTAGACTTTTCTAGGTTGAAGTCTTTTGATTTAATTCTACTCATATTTGAGAAGTATTTTTTAGAAATAATATTGCCTAATAGAGAGCCTTTTTTAATTTTTGGAAAAAAAGCGTTTAACTCTTCAAGTAATTCCACGTCTTCTTTTCTAACTGCCCAAGAGATATTGATATCTTTCCCAAAGGCTTTCTCCGGTAAAACAATAAGATGTTCAAAGGTCTTGGTCCCTATTTCTGCTATATAGGAATCAACTAAGGTATAATCATATTTTCCCAGCGACACTAATTCCATAATATTTTCAGTATGCAATGACTCATCGACAATATTAATATCAAGACTCTGCTTGTACTTTCTTAATGACTCGATATAGCTACTAGACTTCCTGACGGAAAAGGTTTTCTCCTGCCTAGGCATTAGCTCATTCTCTTTACGAGTCACAATGACTTCGTCTGCTATTCGATAAGGCATGGTGAATGATAATCTCTTCCGGCGATTTGGCGTCACCGATAATCCAGCGGCGATAATATCTCCCTTACCTTGTAATAGCATTGGAATCAATTGATCATATTCCACTGGGATCATTTCAAAGACGATACTAGGCTGTTTTTTTTCGGTGCTGTATTTTTTATTGAGATGGTCTGTAAAATGCTTAGCCATCTCATATTGTATCCCTTTAGGTTTACCTTGATAGATATAATAATCGAAGGCATTGCGTGTGGTCAGCATTCGAATATATCTGTCAGCAACTACTTTTTCTAATCCGCCATAATCCCTGTTATTTAAATGGTCTTTAAGGCTATCTTGAGCCAAGCAGACAGTGTTCGAATATTTAAACAAAAAAAGTAGTAACAAAAATAAAGTTGTTTTCAAAGAAAGTCCCTTTTCCTATTCAACTAGAGTAATATTTTTATGCAACCCGTTTGGCTAACCCTCGTTTGACAAAGCCTGTAACGCTGTCACCGCTTTTTCTTTACCTTTAAAACTAGCTTCACTCTTGGCAGCAATAGACAAATGCTGTTTAGCCTTAGCTGTATTTTTAAGTGCTTTGTAAGTCATACCAATATGATAATGAATTTCTGGGTTGTCAGGATACTTGGCCAAGGCGCTCTTAAAGAAAGGGATTGCGTCCTCAAATTTACCATTTGCATACTTAACCCACCCCACCGTATCTTGCATGAGCGGTTCACGACTCTGTTCAAGTGTACTCGCTAGCTCGGAAGCCCGTTGTAAGAGTTTTTGATCGCCACCAGCATATTCTGCCAAAAGCATAGCAAGGTTGTTGGTTAACGCAAAATCTTCGGTATTATTTTTGATCAATGCCTCATATTGGGTAACTGCCTTTTTCACATCACCCTTCTGCTCTGCCAGGTTTGCTAACGAAACTCTCAGATTCTTTTCACCAACACTGTCCTTAATCGAAGCAAGACCAGCCTCTAACTCTTTTACAGCCAAATCATCATTTTTACTCAACCTAGCGACCAAAGCTTTGTTCCTATAGGGGACCCACCAATCAGGTTGAACATCGATCGCTTGAGTAAAAGCATCATGAGCCAGATCTACTTTATTGTTCGCCATTAAAACCTCCCCCTTCAAATTATAGGCAATCGCATTGTCTTTTAGTTGAGAGGTTATCTCAGTTAACCAAGACTCGGCTTCATCCAATGCCTTTAGCGCTATCAAGCTTTTAACTTTCAACGACATGGGCTCAGTAGCGCCGGGCTGAAGGCTTAGGGCTTGGTCTAGAAATTCAATTGCCTCGCGATGTTTATTTTGTGCCTGAGCTATTAGGCCGGCATAGTAGTAGGTTCTAGCATTTTCAGGGCTAACCTTGATTAATTTTTTTACAAGATTGTTTGCCTGAGCAACATCATTCTTAGCTAAATACACCTGGATTAACCGCTCTAACACTAAGGGCTGTTGTGGCAAAAGAGTCTGAACTGAAATTAATTGCTCTTCTGCTTTATCGTAGTTTGCTGATTTCAAGTAGAGGTTTGCGAGATCCAATCGATATACTGCAGTATTAGACTCATGCTTGACTGCATTTTCGAACATTTCAATCGCAAGATCTAACTCACCATTCATTAAGTGTGCGTTACCTAATAGCGCTGAAACTTTTGCGGAGTTAGGTTTTGCGTTGAAAACACTTCTTAAATCACCAATTGCATTCTCAAACTCTCCCTTTTTAAGGCTTAACCCTCCACGTAAAGTCAGCGCTTCTATATGGCCAGGATGCTCTTCTAACACTTCCGATATCAATCTTTCAGCTTCTGCTCGATTTCCTTTCGCTGCTTCCAGCTCTGCCAATCTACTTTTTGCTTGCAATCCGATGCCTGCTTCGTCCACTTTAATTAACTCTGAAAGTATATTTTTTGCTTCCACTAAGCGGTGGTTTTTATCTTTGTCATGCATACCAGCAACCTGAATTTGATAATCAGCAGCTAGTTTAAATTGGAGCTCATAAGCTTTTGGGAAAACCAAGATTTGCTCATTTAATAAATCAATAGCAGCTTCTAGGTTACGTCGAGAAACGAAAAGATCATGCAGCGCTAACACGGACGCTACTCTGGTTTTTTCTTCTAAACCAGTATCACTTAAAATATCGTATAACACCTTCTCTGCGTCGTCTGAGCGACCCAATTTTTCATAAAAAAGCGCTAAGCTCTTCTTAATTTCAAGGTTACCCGGTTCCAAAGCAATCAATTTCATATAGCTGCTCTCTGCCAAATCAAACTTTTTTGAGATGGTATATATTCGAGTCAGTGCTATCTGTAATGCAGTGCTATCCGTATTTTCTGTAGCAGCCTTTTCTAACATGGATAAGGCCTTGTTATGCTTTCCTTTTGCTGAAAGCAAACTTGCTAATAACACTAGGTGTTCATCTTTAGACGCATCTAGCTCATATATGCGCTCAGCCAATTCAATTGCCTGATCTAATGCTTTGTTTTTTGATAATATGCCCGCTTTGATGACCAGTGCCTCCGTATCGTTTGCATCAACTTCTATAAGGGCTTCTACTAAATCAGAGGCTTTATCGGTTACGTTTGCCAGCAGATAGATTTGTGCCAACTTTATCTTCGCTAGCCGATTCTCTGGTTCAGCCTCGTTGGCAGCTCGATAATAACTCAACGCACCACGCCAATCTTTTAACTTTGCAAGTGTTTCTCCCAACCCAATTAATGCAGGCACATCTTGCGGGTCTATTTTAAGTACATTCTTGTAAGTTACCCTGGCTTTTTCGTAATCCCCTTCTTCAAACAAAGCCTGAGCTCGCTCAAAATATTTCGCCTTACTATCCTCACTACTGGAGCAGCCAGTTAAAAGGCTACTAGCCAATACAGCAACAAAACACAATTTGATGAGATTCATTATCATTACTCTCTTAATTTAAGTTTTTGTTATACGCAAAAAAGTGAACCAAAAGTTGGGCAAATATTATCAAGCCAATCCCTGAATCACAATGGTAAATAGACTGATGAAAAGCACCCATCTTAATATACTAGAAAAAATCAAATGATCAGTATGTAAAATTAATTCGAACCCATATAAAAGGACAATAAATTGAATAATCGCCAAGGAGTAATCTTCAGCTTGAATCAAAGGCAAAGCCAATGCCATTAAGGCTCCAACCAACAACACCAATACATCCATAGGTGTTGTTTCAAACCGAGGCCTGGTGCCGAAAAGTATGATAGAGAAAACTAAAAAACCTAAGCATACAAAGAAAATCCACTCAACCTGAGTAAAAAGCTCGGGTTTAAACAAGGATGTGTGGCTCATATACACTAGTAAAGCGTTAAAAGTGTACACACTTAAACGGTTTAATATGGTTTTATCCTTAACCTTTTCCAGGCCTGAAAGCTTGAGGTTTTTCTTGGAAACAAACCAGCTGTATAGATAGGTGATACCTAATAAGCTCAACAGCGCAATGGCAAGCAATAGTATATCTGATGGAATCCTCGCATGTATGCTTGATAAATACCATGTATAAACGGGGACGAAGAAAAGCATGAGTGAGCAAATGGCAGTATCTAACCACCGACTATTGATAAAAGTCCTCATTTTTCTCAAAGGTAACTTAATGATCAGTGTTGTTCTTCGATTTACATCAAATAAAGCTTTAGATCTTTCCAGCTGTTTTATACCGACGAGAATAAAGCAAATGAATCCTATAAACACACCGATAATGACTTCATCATCACTGAATCGTAAAAAATAGGCAGTTAGAACAAACATTGCCTGCACAATATAGAGCAGTACGACTGTTTCATAGTGGGTAAAACCGAACGCTAACAATCGATGGTGTATATGAGTTTTATCAGCTTTAAATGGAGACTTCCCATTAATCAGCCGACCTAACAAAACAGACAAGGTATCTACAAGTGGTAGCCCGAGTATCAGTAACGGCAGCGCTGCACTGACCTGATT
>JAYPYM010000081.1:0-2791 GCA_038135915.1 Gammaproteobacteria bacterium | reverse complement strand
AATGAGCAAAATCGTTTGTACACCGAGAATAAAACCAAGAAATTGACTACCAGTGTCACCCATGAATATTTTCGCAGGATGTGAATTAAACCTAAGAAACCCAAGAATCCCACCGACGACAGAGAGTGTCACGATGAGTAAATCATATTCTTGGTGTTGGTAAGCTAAAATGCCAATAAACGCAAAGCTTAACAACGTAGCACCGCCTGCTAACCCATCCAACCCGTCAGCAAGATTCATGGCATTAGTAATGGCTAACAAACAAAAGATGGTCAGAGGTACTGCATATAAGTCTGCTAAAGGCTCAACGTCAAAAAACGGCGGCCATTTGATGATAACATCACCAAATACTACCACCACCACTGCCGCGATCAATTGACCTAATACTTTGGTCCGATAAGACAATTCATTTCGATCATCCCAAACCCCAAACACAAAAAGCACCGTTACTGCAGCTGCGATCGAAACATACTCTTTGGAAAATGGCACCCAGATAACGAATGGGACCAAGCTGCCCAGTATCATAGCAATGCCACCAATGCTAGGTATCGCTTCTTTGTGTACTTTTCTAGCGCCAGGATTATCTACAACACCCCATACAGCCGCCATTCTTAACAAAGGTGGTATCAACGCAAGCGTGAAGCACATTGCGATAAAAAAAGCAGCGTAGTACGACATCCTTTGTTAATCCTTTCTAATTAACCAGTTAGAAAACATTTGAGCGTCGGTTTTAATCTGGAATGTGTTGATCCAAAATAGGAGACACTTGTTTAACAAATTCATTCAGGCGATCCTTAGCGCCAGACACTGATTCATTTTCAAACACACTAGTCGTTAAACGAATCATTGCTCCATCAGTCCGATTTTGTGTTAATGCATCCCACATTAAATAGAATTTGACCAGGTACTCATTAGTGATGATTCTCCCTCTTTGCTGGAACCAATAGTATACTAATGAAGTTTGTTCACCCTTTGAAATAATCACTTGGTTTACACCTATAGAGGCCTGGTCATTGAGAGCGATTGATTGCTGCTCAAAAGACTTAATTTCCCAACCGTCACCAGGTATGCAGCTTTTTGGTGAGTGCGCAGAACGCCCTTTCTTTTGGTGGTCATAATAAGCGGTATAGAGGTTTATCGACCCATGGTCCACAGATCGGTAATCTGCCAATACATAATCGGTCAATTTTAACTCTTGAAGATAAACTGGCTGTATATAATTCCTACGACCTTGCCATTCATCAATCTTCATTGGGAAAACACCAAAACTTTTGTGCTCTGGAATGATTTCTTGTCTATTCGGCAATAGCGTAACAGCGACCAAGGTACCCAGAATAAATACAGCTGACAGCTGGAAAGGCAACCTCAACTTTATCTCTCCTTTGTGTTCTTCATTAGTTTGAGCTGCCCTATTCACGATGCCCTCATCTCCATGTCGCTCGACACCAATTTGATCAATATTAATTAGATCCGCTAACGGTCTTCGATCACCCGTTAATCGGGCGAGCAATATAATCTCTAAAAACATCAAGAAAAGTGATGACATAAACACCACCCAACCTTCAAAATCATGCAATACGCCCTGCGCTGCCTTTAAACCGAAATACTCCACAGTTACACCAATCAAACCAATTCGGAAACTATTCATTAAAATAGTAATGGGAATACTTGAAAGAAATATAATGACACGCAGATACAAAGCCCCCTGGTACGCATAGGCCATGATGAACGCCAGTGTAATCATAGGGAACAAGTACCTCAACCCGGAACAGGCTTCTACTACTTGTAATTTCATCGGCCCAAGGTCAATAACATTGCCTTCTAAATAAACCGGTATATTAAACATTTGGATAATTTCAACACCGATCCTAGAAGAAATAAGCTGGAGCTCAGAAGAAAGTGAGTTATAAATAAAATTCGGAAGGGGTACCATAAAAAAGAGCACCACGATTGAAGGTATGAAATGCCTGAAACCATTGATTCCGGTAACTGATAAAATCAATCCAGCCAGAGTTAACACAAAACCATATTGAATTAATACAAACAAGGTTGCTAGCTCACCCATTAAGCATGCTAACACTCCCCCTACTACCAACAACACGCCTAAGTAAGACCCTGTATAGGTTTGCCTTTTAAGAATTCCCTTCTTCTTCCAAAGAAAATAGAAAGCAATCAGCGGTAAAAGAAAGCCATGGCTATATTCTTCTTTTACCAGCCAACGCTCCACCATAAAACTAAGGCCATCATAAAAAGACAACGCAGTCATCACCAGCACAACTGCAATAAGAACTATATTAAGAGGCGTTAAGCGACTTTTAGTGATTGAATCGACCGTGATTCCCATAATACAAACCTCATTCAGGTTAACCTTTCTAATTCGTTTTTGGTATTCAGGTTTTCTTTGTCCAATAAAGCACCTAATACTTTTAAATACTGCTGTGCGAGCGATACTCTGTCATAGTAAGCTTTAACAAAAGCACGACCGGATTCACCCATACACTTCACTTTATCCGAACTTGTATACAGCTCCATCACTGCCTTAGCCAAAGCTTTGGCATCACCTGGCGGAATGCAAATGCCTGCATTGGCATTTGTGAGCAAAGCCTGACTCTCTCCCTCCACGCCCAAAATAATCGGCCTGCTCATCGCCATGGCTTCAAACATTTTTGAGGGGATGACCGTTTTAAAGGTATCCGATTTTCTTAAGTGAATTAGGCTGACATCTGTGAGCATCCATATTAAAGGCATACGTTGTTTAGACAGCTGACCAAGGAAAATGAGGTTATCTAAT
>JAYPYM010000080.1:0-16647 GCA_038135915.1 Gammaproteobacteria bacterium | reverse complement strand
GTCGCTAGCAGGCTCGAAGAAACATCGAGTGTTTAGGTCTTTTAAGGTGTTTAGCGTTGTCACTCCAGACTTTAACTGCTTAAGTTGTTGGCAGAAATAGTTTGGGAAAACTTCTGCAACTGCCTGCCCAAGCTGGATTTCCATTTTCAGTTGCTGGCATACATTAGCTGAAACATGGGTGATGAGGTCGGTATTTTTATTAAACCGAATGATTGCGCCAAAACCCTGAATACTGCTAGTCAGGGATAGATTTCTTTCACACTCAGTAAATTTATCATTCATAGTCTGAAGAAAAAAGCCTCCGCTTGTTTGTCAATCTGTGCCCGATAACATGGAGGAAAGCGCCTTCAGTCTAGTGATATAATGTATTGATCTTTCCAGCAAGGGTGTGGTTAGGTCGTTAATTGAAAGAATATCATAGATGCCTAATTGTTTTGCGGATTCATAAAAATGCTTGTCAATGAGGTCTGCATACATAATAAAAGGTGGTAATTTAGTAGTGTTTTGAATGCCTCCGATCAGGTCTAATGCATTTTTATCGCCCTGTTGGAAATCAATTAAACAGATATCAAAGTCACTCTTGGTTAATAACTGCTGGGCGTCATGATAATTGTCACATGTTTTTATTACGTAGTTTGAGCAACCAGCTATCAGGCGTTCAACAATTTTATCTGTTGCAAATTCATTTTCTATCACTAAAACATTTAATGGAGCCTGTTCATTTTCATCAGTAGGTGGAATAAATGTTTTCTGTATTTGTGAATAGGAATCACTAATTTTAAGGTTGGCTTGCTTCGCTTCTGTAATATCGGTAATCGAAATAACACAACCTTGGCTTTCATTGTTGTCGACTATATAAGGTACTATTTTCAACAGAATACTTCGACCGTCTGAGGTTTTTATCTCCTGTTCGAATGGGTTGGAACGTTCTATTACATTTGCAATGTCCTGTAGCAAAGTATCGCTTTGTAACTTGTGGCTGATGTGGTGAAAGGGTCTGCCAATATCTGTTTTCATGAGATTAATGACGCGTGTTGCTGCTGGCGTGTAGTTTCGTATCAACATTGCCTCATCAAGAAATAAGATACCGATATCGATAGATTTCATGATGTTGTCGAGATACGCATTAATACTTGTAACCTCTTCTATCTTTTCCTGGTATTCGCTATTAACAGTGTATAGCTCTTCGTTCACAGATTGGAGCTCTTCGTTGGTGCTTTGTAACTCTTCATTCGCCGCTAATAGTTCTTCGTTAGAAGACTGGAGCTCTTCGTTCGTTGTTTCTAATTCTTCTACCGTAACTTGTAGATACTCTTTGCTTTTCTGTAATTCGGTTTCCAGATCGATGATATGCTGTTGTTTCATACTATTTGCATCATAGCGTGAAGCTGCGGGATCACTTGGTCTTCGTGGCTCTGAGCATTCTTGGAAAATGATTGCAATATTGAAGCTTTCTGTTGGCTTAGATTCGATGTAGCAAACGCGTAAGTCTATGTGAATATTGCCACCATCAGATTTTTCAATATCAATATTCTTATAGAAAACCGTAGTTTTTTCTGAAATCGCGCGATGCACAGATGTGGATATGGGAGTAGAGAGCTCTTTAACAATGACGTCATTTATATTTGCCGAGAAGGCCCCACTTTTATATTTTTGGGTGTAGGGTGTGACATCACCGAACGCGAATCTGATTTCTAAATTCTGATCAAGAATAATGCATGCTGGTACATAATCTTCAATGAGTTGACGAATCACTGGTGAATCTGTGATGTGCTTTTGTTTGCTTTGGTATTTCCTAAGTAAGTGTTCGATGTTTGGTCCGGAAGATTTATTCTCTTGTGATTGAGATGGAGCATTTATTGGGTGCAGCATTAAACGCGTAGTAATAGATTTTTTGTAGATTCTGCTCCGCTCGTGTATCGTCTCAAAGTACTTTTGTAAGAGTCCAAGTGATTCCGAGCAGCCTAAAAATAGAAATCCATTTTTGCGTAAGGAAAAGTGCAGCATGGATAGCACGCGCTTTTGAGTCTCTTGCTGAAAGTAGATGAGTACATTTCGACAGATTGCCAAGTGAGTATTTGAAAAAGGAGGGTCTTTAATGAGATTATGTGTCGCGAAAACCACCATTTGGCGAATTCTAGGACTGATGGTTAAGTGATCCTCTTCTTGTTTGAAGTATTTGGCAACTCTTTTTTCTGATATATCATCACGAACGTTCAGGTTGAATTGGCCAGTGCTTGCTTCAGCAATGGCATCTGGATCTACATCCGTTGCGAAGATCTTTATTTGATGGGGCTCCTCCAGTAGATTAATTGCTTCGTCGAATAGTATAGCGATTGAATAGGCCTCTTCACCAGTTGAGCAGCCGGCAACCCAGACACGAATGGCTTCTCCCGGAGGGACTGATTTAAGTATATTGGGTATCACTTTTTTCTCTAGCTCAGAAAAGGCTTCATCGTCTCGAAAGAAACGCGTCACACCGATGAGCATGTCTTTTGCTAAGGTTTGGATCTCTTGAGGGTGCTTTAATAGAAGCGCGTAGTATTCTTTTAACGTATTGAGACCATGCACCCCTATTCGTCTTTCGATTCGCCTAGCGACTGTTGTTGCCTTGTACTGGGTGAAGTCTATATCGCTGCGCTCCCTCAGCAGTTTAAATATCTCTTGGAATGAAGCATCGTTATCTTCCACCTGGCGAATCAGAGACTTCTCTTGATTCCTGATCATGGGGTGGTTTACAAACTGGATTAGTTTTACAGGTAGGTGATTGGCGTCCGATACGACATCTGCTACGCCAGTTTTCATTGCACTATATGGCATACCATCGAATTTTGCATTTGACGGCTCCTGAACCATGACTAGGCCGCCTACTTCTTTAATCGCCAGTATACCACGACTGCCATCCGAGCCGGTCCCTGAAAGCACGACCCCAACTGACCTATGGTGTTGGTCTTCAGCTAGTGCACGAAAAAAAACATCAATGGGGAAACTTAAGCCTGAATGAGGCATTTGATCAGTTAGTAATAGTTTTCCTTCAGCAATCATCATGCTTTTTCTCGGTGGGATGAGGTAAATGTAGTTTGGCTCTACCTTTGCACCATCGACCGCATATAAAACAGGCATTTTGGTGCACCTTGCCAATAGCTCATCCATCACGGATTTAAAATCTGGTGATAAGTGCTGTATCACGATAAAAGCGAGACCACTATCTACCGGCATATTAATGAAGAATTCCTGTAGCGCCTCTAGGCCACCAGCTGAAGCGCCGACTGCCACATAATAACTAGGTTCTGTATTGTCGTTATTCAACTTACTTTCAGTCATTTACTATATCCCTCGGGAAACGCTTTTATTTTAGATTTAAGGCCAGTCCATCATATAAAAATGAACTTTTATGATACATGTCACGCATTCAATTAGAAAGTATTTAGCGCTTCTCGCCAACTCTTAACCTTGTTGAGTTGAGTGGTTAAGTTTCATCAATAGCAATACTGTCTTGAAATAGAGCTATCCGCATTTGGTTTCCCTCTGATCATGAGTTGGTGCGGGGGGGGATGGTATAATGGGTGTATTGGCATGGGTATATTAATGCAATCTTGAATTGGCAGTGCACCCAAATAGCCTATACTTTATTTGACCTATTATGGGCATAGCCAGTATTTGCTTTCATCAATGATAAGGCGTTGACTGGTGGCGTTCAGTGAGAGATATATTCACTGTTCTTTTTTTTGGGATTTTTGCCAGAGATTGGTTTATGTTAGCTTTTTGTCCTGAAAGCTGGCTTTTTATTAACAATGGGTATATTTAATATGCTGTTAATGTGGGAAATCAATAAATATAGCATTATAGGCTGGCATTTTTGCTCAGTTCAGAAAACTAGGTTTAAAACGTTTCAAGTAGACGAAATTGAAAATGTGTCGAGTTTTTGAAAAAAATATTTGCTTATGCGATATTGTTGCATAATGTGAATTAGTGCGCATGAGACTAACTAGGCATTAGACATTTAGGAGCCCAAAAAAGCATGCAATCAAACGTCTTTATGAGAAAGTTTTTTAAACTGGAGTCAGCAGGTGGCATTTTGTTGATGCTGGCTGCGTTGGTTGCGATTATTTTAGCGAATACACCATTAGAACGATATTATCAACTCCTCCTATCAACACCTGTAGAAATTCGGGTGGGTGATTTGGAGATTGCAAAACCCCTATTGCTTTGGATCAATGATGGTTTGATGGCTATATTCTTTTTTCTTGTTGGCCTTGAATTAAAGCGTGAGTTGATTGAAGGAGAGTTATCTGATAAGCGGAATATTTTATTGCCAGGTGTCGGTGCCATTGGCGGTATGCTCGTACCCGCGTTAGTCTACCTTTATTTTAATCATAATGATGAAATGGCTTCTAAAGGTTGGGCGATTCCAGCCGCAACTGATATCGCTTTTGCTTTAGGTATATTATCTTTGTTGGGGTCTCGAGTACCGATCTCTATCAAAATATTTCTCACATCATTGGCAATATTTGATGACATTGGTGCGATAATCATTATTGCCGTATTTTATACTGCAGATATCTCAAAGTTGGCCTTGATAGTGGTTGGGTTTTGTCTGCCACTACTTTATGTTTTCAACAGAATAAATGTCACCGCCAAGAGCCCATACTTATTGATTGGTGTGATCATGTGGGTTGCAACACTTAAATCTGGTGTGCATGCCACCTTAGCTGGCGTAATATTGGCTATTTTTATTCCCATGAGATCAAATTCGAATCCTGATGTATCTCCATTGAAAAGCATGGAGCACGATCTACATAATGTTGTTGCGTTTTTTGTCTTGCCGATATTTGCGTTCGCCAATGCTGGTATAAATGTCACTGGCATGGGTGTTGAGCAACTATTGCATCCTGTTCCCGTTGGCATTGCATTAGGGCTGTTTATTGGTAAACAAATTGGCATTTTTGGTTTCTGTTGGTTGGCGATAAAATTGAATCTTACAAAGCTGCCAGTTGGTATGAATTGGTCAAGCTTGTATGGGACTGCTGCACTGTGTGGGATTGGGTTTACCATGAGTTTATTTATTGGCTCTTTGGCGTTTGAAGAAAAAGGTATGAACTTTCTATTCGATGAGCGGTTGGGTATCATTATAGGCTCCCTTGCTTCTGGAGTGGTAGGGTATATGATATTAAGAGCCACATTGCCAGCTACCGCTAAAGAAGAATAAGGTGGGTTTGCAGAAAGGAAGGTATTTAGGCTCTCAGCATTGCTGTCGCAGCTTCCATTTCAGCGGACAGGTCTTCTTCCTCAAATAATTCTTCTGAGGGGTCAATACCCAATTTTGAAAATGCAGGCACTTCAGCCCAGTCAACATTAGCCAAGGGGTGTTTAGGCTCTTCTCTCACGTATTGTAAATTAGCGACAGTGACAAGGTCTGCGAAATCAGCAGGGCCATCGTGTGCTCTTTTTAGGTTAAGGTGGCCTTTAGGTACTTGCTGTAATTCTGCTGGAAAATCCCATTGTTTAAGTATGTGACTACCTAGATGTGGATGTGCCTTTTCAATAAGGCGTTCTAATAGTAACTCGTTTTCGAATAGCTCTGTGTGATCTTCCGCATACGTCAGTATCGGTAAAGCACCGATTTCATGGATGAGGCCAGCTAAAGTAGCTTGATCCGGTTTTAGCTTGGTGCAGCGCCTGCATAGTGCGTAGGCAATGCCTGATACTTCCGTACTTTTGTTCCAAATTGTTCTCAGTCTTTTATCAACATAGTCTGTGGTGGCTTGGAACATTTGCTCCATGGCTAAGGATGAAACCAGGCTAGCTGTTGTTGCAATTCCCAGCCTGCCGATAGCTGCTTTTAGGTCTTTATTCTCTTTGGCTGAACGGTATAGTGGGCTATTCGCAATTTTGATGATACGTGCACTGATAGTCATGTCATTTTCTAAGACTTTTGAAAGTGCGAGTATGGAAATATCTGGGTTCTGTGCCGCTTCTCGTGCTTTCATTGCCATTTCTGGCAATGTAGGTAGAACTATTTCATCATTCTCGATGGCTGCCTTTATAGCTCTTATGATCTCTTCAGGTGATTTAGTCATACTAGTTTCAACATTGTTTAATTGCATGTTTAATTTCTAGTATAGAAAACCTAGAGAAAATGTAACTTTTCAAATTGATTATTATCCACCTGAATGGGCCCGGTGTAATCTTTCTTTAATGTCATTATGATTAGCAGCTCATGGGGTTTGAATGAAACAGATTTGAGTACTCGACCAATTGTCTTTCGATCAGGAGAGGTGATGATTGAGCCATTTTGCAGTGTAGCTGGTTCAGCATCCCAAACGGTATAAGCGACTTGCATATGCTCCTTGGATTCGCCACGATAGTGAAGACGAGCAACCACCTCTTGTCCTTTATAGCAACCCTTATCGAAGCTAATGCCTCCTAGTTCTGCATAATTCAAAATATTTGGAATAATCTGTTCGCTAGAGATAGCATCGATATAGATTTCCTTTGCTAATATTTCACAGCCTTGCCAGAAATTTTCGTTTAGTTCTAATAGATGATTAGTTAGCTTCTGTATTTTAGATGCAAGTAAACTCTCTTCGCCTAACCATAGGTAGCGTTTACTTGCTCCGGGAAGCCGAATGATAAACTGTGACTCGAATTGTAAAGCATCGTAGGGTTGTTGAAGTTGTTCAGTGTTAAAACCTAAATCGTGGATCGGACTATCTTCGCGGTCAGTAGCTGCTAAGCCTAAAAATTGATACCTTTTACTTGCAATTTCCAGTTTGACTTTTGAAAAGATCGCATAAGTCTTAAGAGCGCTTAGCGTTTTTTCAGCAACATTTTTAGGGACAATTAGATTAAACTGGTCCTGTGCTACTAGTAAGACAATGAAACTGCTGATTGCGCGTCCTTTTAGATTTAAACAACAAGCCAGTGTAGCTTTTGAAGCTGATACTTTCTCCATGTCGGCAGATATTTGCCCCTGAAGAAATGACTTTGCATCTTCACCGGTACAAGATATTACCGCAAAGTCATTTATTCGTGTAAAAAAATCCTCAGGGTTAGATTGTGCAAGTTGTATGTAGGAAGTGTGGAGGAAAGTTTCGGTTGGGTTCATTGGGTTCATTAATCAGTTTAAGTATTATTGAGTCTTATGATTTCAGATAAGGTATTTGAAAAGTCTGTAAGGCTTTGCCCACCGATGACTCGGTTTTCAGGCATTTCCTCACCATCTGTATTGAAAAACAGAATTGCTGGTGGACCAAATAAATTGAACATTTGCATCAGCTCTGTATCCGCTTCAGTCATGGCGGTTACATCTACTTTAATCATCTGGAATTGATTTAGCTGTGCTTGGATTTGCGGCGAACTGAACACCTCACGCTCCATAATCTTACATTCTATACACCAGTCTGCATAAAAGTCTAATAGACTAGGTTGATCGCTAGACTTTACCATAATTTCTAGTTCATTAACATTCGTGACATATGTCCAGTCTGGTTTTTGACTATTATATGCTTGGCTAAATGAATTGGCATTAGATACAAGAGGGCGAAGTGGGTTCTCGTTTCCTTTTAGTGCGCCAATAATGAGACATGTCCCATAGATTAGCATTACTATGCCGAAGCCTTTTCGGAATTTGAACCAAGAAGCACCTGCAGTACTCTTGTCTAGTGCGCCAAGGTAGATAGCTGGGATGATGAGCCAAACGCCCCAAAGGAAGAGCGTGAGGGAAGGGGCCAGCAGACGTTCTAGCATCGAAATAGCAACACCAAGCAACAGTACACCGAAGAAAGATTTTACGCCATCCATCCATACGCCGGCTTTTGGCAATAAGTTTCCACCGGCCAAGCCAATGAATAGCAGAGGGCTGCTCATACCAAGGCCAAGCGAGTAGAGTGCGATACCGCCTCGAACCAGTTCACCAGAAGATGCAGCATAGGCTAGCGCTGCTAGAAGGGGTGGTGCTACGCAAGGAGAGACTACCAGCCCAGAGAACACCCCCATCATAAAGGCACCTAGAAACTTACCGCTTTTTTGTTTTCTGCTTAATGCATCTAGTCTATTTTGCAGGCGGCTTGGCAGTCGAATATCATAAAAGCCAAACATTGAGGCTGCAAGTATGACAAATAGTATGGCTGAAGTAATTAGGACGCCAGGTGTCTGCAGTAAGTTTGTGATGTTTTCACCCAGCTGCGCACCGGCAATACCACCTATACCGTATGTGATAGCAACTGCTTGCACATAGGTGAAGGATAGGGCAAAGGCACGAGATTTGGTCACCGAACTACCTTGGCCAACAATAATGCTAGAAAGAATCGGAATCATAGGGTAAACACAGGCGGTGAAAGCCATTAATAACCCTAGGCCGAAAAAGGTGATAGCAATGACGATTAGAGAACCGTCCGATAACAATACGTCTGTATCGGTGTTTAGACTGTTTGTTGATTTTATTTCATTTTGCTCTGTATCGAGGGTTCGAATATTAGTATTTGCTTTTGTATCGGGTGTTGTGTCCTTTGATACGTCTTCTCTAAGCGCTTTGTCGGTTTTAAGTGACTTTCTGAAAGTCCCCCCTGGCTCGATGTGAAAAGATTCCTTAAGTTTTTTGGGTGGATAACAGAGAACATCTTCCATGCATCCCATGTAGTCTAGGGTAAGCTCTACAAGTTGCGGCTCCATTACTTGAACGGGTATTGTGATTTCAACGCTTTTCTTATAAACCATGACATCGCCAAAGCCAGGATCAGACTTCAGTATACCTGGCTTAGAAAAAACTAAATCTCCAAGTTGAACTTCGGTATTTGGTGATACACTGGCTTTAAATCTGTCTTTGTAAAGATAATAGCCATCTTCTATGGTCCAGCTGATACTAAATGTCCCAGGTGTTTCATGGCTTGGTGCGAAGTATTGGGTTAATGGCTTGAAGGCTTCTGTAACTGGTAGCGGCTCTAATGGAACAAAACTTGTTTCTAAGGCTTGGTCAGATTGGCTAATGTCATTGAGTGAGTCAAAAAAAGATCCCTGAGTTTGATGGGGCTTAGAATGAGCAGTATTCCAGCCAGAATAACTGGCTAGGAACAAGACCCAACATAAGACATACAAAGGCCTAGATTGAGTGTAAAGAGCAAATTTCATAAAGAGGACATATTTTGATTGAGTTCATTTGTTTAAATATTAGTCGCATATATTTGAACGAGATATCTTATCAGGAAAAAAAAGTTAAGTTAAGTTCCTGGCTGCGAATCAGGAAAAACTGATGAGAAAAATAGATGAAAAAAAGCTACTCTAGCGGGTATGGGTTTAATCGTTAATTACCACTAATGGCATTAAAGCTAATATTGGTTGATTTCAAGCTTCATTTTTTTCAGGTTTGACTGGCTTTTGCAATGGGTTACTTGTTTATATCCAGTCGAAATCTAGTGAACTATTTATTCGATTGAGCGGGCTTGGAATAACAGACCTGATTTCTGCCGCCACGCTTGGCTTCGTACAGGGCTTCATCGGCCTTAACCGTTAGCACTTCTTCGTTAGTATCGTCAAGTTGGGCCACACCGCAGCTGAAACTAACATTAAACTCTTTTTGTTCTGAGCGATGCTTGAACTGGTGGAATTGTTCTCTAATCTGGTCAAAGAATTCTACAGCATCGTGAAGTTCTGTATCAGGCAGTACCACAGCAAACTCTTCTCCACCATACCGACCGATGGCATCCGATTTTCGTAATCTTTGTTTTAAAAACATTGAAAGCTGCTTAATCACCCGGTCGCCAACAGGGTGGCCATAAGTGTCATTAATTGATTTGAAATGATCAATGTCAACCATAGCGAAGCAAATGGGCGTACCACGCTCCTTAGCTTTTTGAATTTCCAAATTCAGTTCATACAAAATTCTAGTATGGTTTAAAAGGCCTGTTAACGAGTCTCGAATCATGAGTGAAACGAGCGCGCGTGCACGTTCGCCTTTTGCTCGTACAGATGCAATTAAGTGCCTGGGCTCCATTGGTTTGGTGAGAAATTCGTCGCCGCCCTTGGTCATTGCACTCATTTGTTTATCTAAGTCTTCTTCAGCTGATAAGAAAATAATTGGGATATGCAGGTACTTTTGTTGTTGACGGATGACCTTTGCGAGCTCTGTACCACTGCAATTTGGCATGTACATGTCCATCAGGATAATCTCTGGCGTATCTTTCTCTAGGACTTCAAGTACCATGAGTGGATCATTGGTAATTTCAGTGATCATCCCGGCATTATTCAATATTTTTTGTGAAGCCATGGATTGGGATTTCGAGTCATCGATGATCAGTACTTTATAAGGGGTTGGTGGCGTGATATGAGTGATTGACTCTAGCTGCTCTACTACAAGGCTAACTTCCAGTTTCTTGTGATGAAAGTAGGTGCCGCCGGATCGAGAAGCCTCTAGACGTGTAAAAATATCGTCCTCTTCTTTTGAGAAGAAGATGGCTTCTATTGGGGATTCATATGCTTCTTGGCATTTGCTCAATAGCTGTGAACCGCACATAGCTTCTGTGCCAAAACTGACATCCATGATGACTGAAGCCGGTCTGCGCCTACTCATGTCTTCTAAAAAACTATCTGGGTCTTCAAACACCTTCATGCGAAAACCAAAAAAATCTAGTTGTTCGGCAAGCTTTAAGGCTTCAGTTTTGTCTTGGAGCGCTATATAAATCGGCTTTTTAGGGCCCAGCATAGGGCTAAAAGCAGAGCTGTCGATATCTGACTTCCTTAGAGCTGTTCTACTTAGGAGTTGAATTAGTTCGGACAGTTTTTCCAGGTGCTCGCTAGAAGGTGCTCCAGAACTGATGTCAATGGCTTCTAAGTGTTGGAAAATATCTAAGGCGATTCTATGGTGAGTTTCTTCATTGAAGTGTTTTGCAAAGCGAATCAGTGTTTTAGTGGAATGAGTCAGGTCTTCAAGCCTGGCCTTTGTCCAAGCTTCCTCATTCAGTAATCGCCAAATGCTCAAAATGAGGCGAACTTGGTTTATAACCCGCCGAGCGAAGTAGCGTTTCAGTTGGTCTGATTTATTAGCGTCTTTGTTTGTCATATCTTATAGCAAAATGCTATTTAACAGTCCAAAACACAAAAATTGTGTTTACTCATTAAAAGCATAGCCACAAGTTATGGGATTCGGCAATGAAGGTTTCAGGATAAAAATAGAAGTATTTTAGTACCTTATGCTTCGATATCTCATGAGCGGTAAATGTGGAGTTAATCTTCGTTGACAATAATTTGATAGTATCCGGGGAGTGATCTAATGCAAAACTAAGTTAAAATTTTGCATCCAAAGATCCTAAAGCGGCATCATCCCTAAGTATGTTTCTCGATCGATTCTCAAAAGCTGTGATAAACGTCTCTGTAGAGTGCCTGATCAGCTTGTGAATACCCAGCGTGCTTAGCGCCTTATTGAGTTTGAACTGTGCGTTAAATTCTACTTTGGCGGCATTGTCTGATAGCTCTGTGATACTCCATGATCCGCTAAGCGCTTCGAGCGGGCCATCAATGAGTTTGAAGGTGAGCGTTAGTGGGCTGATTTCCTGGTTTTCGGTAGTAATGCAGTGCTCGAATGAACCATGTTTTAAGTGCATGCTTGCAATGACTGTGTCGAGCTTTTGATGATGAATTTCAACTTTAGATAGGTAGGGTAGAAACTCAGGATACTCCGTAATTTGCTTGATGATGTTGAAAAGATCATGCGCGTTAAACGGCAATAGCAAGCTACGCTTTATTTCGTGCATATGCAAACTCTGCGAAAAAAATGACTAAAATGGGCCGTACCGATTAAAGCTGCCTAACAATGATGAATCAGCTTTCAACCTGTTGCTTAAAAAAGTGAGGAATTCGCTTTTCTAGCCAGTATTCTACTTTGTTGTTTTTTATTTGTAAAAAACCTTGGTGCCCGCCGTGTTGATATGCTTCTAATTGAGTAGAGGCAGAGATGTCAGCTTTCGTTGGTATACTATCACCTGGCACTATTGGGTCATCCTTTGCGCTAATAATCAATGTTGGTACTTTTATTGACTTAAGGTAGAATTTAGAGCTGGCGTTATGATAATAATGATGTACATTTCGGAAGCCTTCTATCGGTGCGACTACAAAGTTATCGTAACTCCAAAAAGATCTGATCGACTTTATACAGCCAACATCAAGCATTGCCTTACTGGCATGTTGGGTTTTCGTAGAGCCATCTAGTTCTTCTAACGTTTGCGCTAACAAAAAGTCGCGTTTGTGTAAAAATCTATTTTTTAGGCGATTTAGCAGGTAGTTTCGATAAATGCGGTTAAAGCCTCTGTCCACGTAGTTTGCGCAAGCCACCAAGTCAAAAGGCGGGCTAACTGCAATAGCTGAAGCTAGACCAAGGTTAGGCTCTTCTCCCATGGCTTTGAGTAATATGTTTCCTCCCAAGGAGTAACCTAACGCTGAAATGGATTTTATTTTAGGTTTGTTTCTTAAAAAGTTTAAAACCTCAAAAAAGTCCTTTGTGTGTCCAGCATGAAAGGATCTCGCATGTTTGTTTGGATGGCCGCCTGCGCCCCTGCAGTTAACAGTGACACTCGAAAAGCCATCTTCGAATAAAGCCTTTTGGATTCCTAGGATGTAATTGGCATCACTACATCCTGTTAAGCCGTGTAGAATGATGACCCAGTTTTCTGACTTGGCATCACAGTAACTCAATCTAGTCTGATCACCATCCTTTAATTGGAATGCTTCTTGATAAGTAGGAATGACTGGCGATTTTTTGAAGTAAACACCCCAGATAGTTTGAATATGGCCATTTCTTAGGAGAGGTTGCGTATTGTATGCTGGAAATCCATCTGATGTGAGCGCTGATTGTGTTCGTAGCCCAGCACAGTTCAAATCCGATTTCGACTGCTTATGTTCTAGTGTTACTGGGATTTGTTCAGCGCAGCATAGATTATTTGCTATCATTGAGTTGTTTTTTAATGTAATGCTCCATTTGGAGACTTGTGTGGCCATGACTACCTTTCCGGTTGATTTATGCTTGATTGCTGATTTAATATGACTGCTTTATTTCAAAAAAAGTATCTTACTATTTCAATTTAGCCGAATTTTTATAAGAATACCTAATAAGGAAAACTGGCTTTAAAATAGTAGCTTCAAAGAGGTATTAAATGAGTACTGACACCTTGATTAGCGTGGCAAATATAGATGATGAGGCCGGTGCAAGCACGGATATAGAAAAGCACGTAGAGGCTGAGATTGACAAGTGTGGGTTATGTACTGCTTCAAAATGCTGTCGATACGTAACGCAGGAAATTGATGCGCCTCGAACGATGCGAGCATTCGATGTATTGCTTTGGCAAATTTCTCACCAAGGTATTGAAGTATTCAAAGAGGACGCTAATTGGTTTATTACTTTCAATACGGATTGTCGGCATTTGCTGCCAAATGGTCATTGCGGCATTTATGAAACCCGGCCGCTCATTTGTCGAGAGCACTCAAATGATCATTGTGAATACGATAATGACCCTGTGGAAGGCTTTGACCTTTATTTCAACTCCTATGAAGCATTAGATGAATATTGTAGAAAGCGATTTAAAACTTGGGATAAACGCTTTAATAATCCAAGAATATAATGTTATTTGTTTTGCTTCATATATCTCGTAGATTTTATGTTCCAACTTTTTTCCAATTTTAAACCAGCCGGCGACCAGCCTTTGGCAATCAAACAGCTTGTAGAGGGTTTGGATAATGGGCTATTGCATCAAACCTTGCTAGGGGTCACAGGTTCAGGAAAAACCTATACTGTTGCCAATGTGATTAAAGAAATCAATCGCCCCACAGTGGTGCTTGCTCCTAATAAAACGCTTGCGGCTCAGCTCTATGGAGAGTTTAAGCAGTTTTTTCCCAGCAATGCGGTAGAGTACTTTGTTTCTTATTACGATTACTATCAGCCAGAAGCTTATGTGCCTGCTTCCGATACCTTTATTGAGAAAGATGCTTCGGTGAATGAGCACATTGAGCAAATGCGTTTATCTGCGACAAAAGCACTGTTGGAAAAAGAAGATGTCGTTATTGTGGCTACGGTTTCTGCTATTTATGGTTTGGGTGATCCTGAGAGTTACCTGAAAATGATCTTGCATTTAGACAGAGGGGACTGTATCGACCAACGAGAGATGCTCGCGAAATTGGCAGAGCTACAATATTCGCGAAACGATGCAGATTTTAGAAGAGGCACTTTTAGAGTGCGTGGTGAAATCATCGATATCTTTCCAGCTGAATCTGAACTTTATGGTTTAAGGGTGCAGTTGTTTGATGATGAAATTGAAGCACTCTTTTTGTTCGACCCTTTAACCGGGGAAAAAATTCAGTCATTGGCTAGATTTACGGTATTTCCAAAGACTCATTATGCAACACCACGTGAAGTAGTATTGAAGGCAGTCGATGATATTAAAGAAGAGCTGCAGGATCGATTAGCGGTTTTAGAAAAAGACAATAAGCTAGTGGAAGCGCAGCGATTATCCCAGCGTACCAAGTTTGATATAGAAATGTTGAATGAGTTGGGCTATTGCAATGGCGTTGAGAATTATTCTCGGCATTTTTCTAGGCGAAAGCCTGGCGAGGCACCGCCAACCTTATTTGACTATTTGCCTGACAATGCTTTGTTGGTCATTGACGAATCTCATGTTACGGTACCTCAGCTTGGCGCTATGTATAAGGGAGATCGTTCCAGAAAAGAAACGCTGGTTTCGCATGGTTTCCGGTTACCTTCAGCATTAGATAACAGGCCGATGAAATTTGAAGAATTTGAGAGAATTGCGCCTCAAACTATTTTTGTCTCTGCTACACCGGGCAAGTATGAAAAGAAGTGGGCTTCCCAGGTGGTCGAACAAGTTGTAAGGCCAACTGGTTTGGTAGACCCTAATCTTGAAGTTAGGCCGGCATCCACCCAAGTTGATGACTTGCTATCTGAAATTAATCAATGTGTCGAGCAGAGTCAAAGAGTGTTAGTAACTGTGTTGACCAAGCGTATGGCGGAGGATTTGACCGAATATTTATCGGATCACGATGTTCGTGTTAGATATTTGCACTCAGATATAGACACAGTTGAGCGTGTAGAAATTATCAGAGACCTTAGATTGGGTAAATTTGATGTATTGGTGGGTATCAACCTGTTGCGAGAGGGATTAGATATGCCTGAAGTTGCATTAGTTGCTATTTTAGATGCGGACAAAGAGGGTTTTTTGCGCTCTGATCATGCGCTTATTCAAACCATTGGGCGTGCCGCGCGTAATGCAGAAGGTAGAGCAATTCTGTATGCAGATAAAATGACGGGTTCTATGGATCGTGCTATTAAAGAAACAGAACGTCGTCGTGTTAAGCAAATTGCTTTTAATGAAAAGCATGGTATTCAGCCAAAAACAGTATCAAAGAGCGTTGAAGATATTTTGGAAGGTGCGAGAGCAGTACCTGGCTCAAAAAAACGTGGTAAATCTAGAGTTGCTGAGCCAAAGCCAGGCTATCAGCTCGCTGAAAATAGTGGTGACCCTAAATCAGTTAGCCAAAACATAAAAGCGCTAGAAGCTCAAATGTTTGCAGCAGCGAAAGATCTGGAGTTTGAATTAGCCGCTAAATTAAGAGATCAACTCCAGTTGCTTAAGAATAGCCAGTTTAAGCAGTAAAATGATGACTCCAAAATATTGATAACTTATTCAGGTATCTGTCCGTAGTTTTTTTGCCTTTCAAAATTCACTCCCGATGAATATTGTGTTAGATTTAGACTGTTAAGTTTAATGACGGTTTATTGGTGTATAAGTAGAGTCAATTAATGAGTGTATCAAATCCTGTAACTGAACAGGACTTTTTAAGCGCTAGAAGATTAGAGAAGTGGCAAGAAGCATCTGCTCACTTGGACGACTTGTACGCTCCTCCAAAGACTTTAAACCGCCCAGAGCTTGCTGTTACCACCACGCAAAAACTGGCTGGTCCTGGTGTTCATCTCGGTAATAATGCTTATACCGCTGGGTCTGCTATCCGTCCGAGTAAATCATTAATTCGAAGTCCAGCAGTTGAAAGTCACCATATTAAGAAAAATCACATAGTTTCTCATAAAGAAATTAGAGATAATTTTGAGGAGCTTTATAATCCTTACCAAGAGAATTCACGAAAATCAAATTTTGAGCGAGCAGTAGAGTTTGAAGCTTCTCGCAAAGCGCTAGTCACCATTCCTGCAGCTGGTGTTAGGCTAGATACAGGTTCATTAGCTACCAAGGCAAGGAAAAACAGTTTGCCTGTAGATGACCCTCCTGCCGGCGATGCTGGGGTTCTTGGCGGTGCTGGGCTTCATTATCCAGCAGAGCTACATCGATCTTTCGTTGGGGGCGAAGTAAACTCTGGTTTGAATTATCTTTGCCCGCTTGATCCATCCGTTGCTACTAAACAAGCGCTTGCGCAAGGCATCGCTATCCCAGTTTAGTCCTATTGATTTCTGATTTTTTACATTAAGAAACTTATCTTCTGTACTATCGGTTACTATAGAAATAAATTATTACAGTGCACTCTTTTTTTTAATGATATTCTTCAAATAATAATAAAAAGAATGGAGATACTAATCATGTCGGTTGATTTAAACCCTGATCCAACAATAGAACGGAAAAGAAGTTACAGCTACGGCGG
>JAYPYM010000079.1:16076-16752 GCA_038135915.1 Gammaproteobacteria bacterium | reverse complement strand
CAAAACAGCTTGACCCCGTGGGGGGGGGGGCATTTCTCATCCTGTTTGTGTTGATTGTTGGTTTTGTTTCAAACTTGGCTCAATTTTTTGTTTCAGGACCTAATTTTGGCGGACTCTCTGGCGTCGATTTTGGTTTGGTAGGGTATGCGTGGCTTTCAAATTACCTCTCAGATAAGCCAATTTTTATAGTGCCACCTGGATTGATGGTTCAAATCATTATTTTACTGGTTTTAGGGTTTTCAGGCATTTTAGATTTTTTAATAGGGCCGATAGCTAATACTGCACATCTAGCTGGCCTGATTGCTGGTTTTTTTCTCGCGCTTACCATGCGTTTTAAACGCTTGAAAACTGTAAAGTCTTTCTAAAAACACATCAGTAACTCACACTTCTTTATAGTTTGCTACACAAGTGATACTTATTGTCAAAGCTATAAGGTTGAAAAATAAGTTCAACAAAACTCTACATAATCTCATCTTTATCTGGTTGCAAAATAACCGCCTCCTGGATACGATATTCAAATGAGAAATTTAGTCTGAAACGATTAATTCTATATTTTCCAAATGAGCCAAATAAATTTAACAATACAACAACATATTGAGCGAGCTGAATTGTGAATAGTTTATCCGTCAATAAAAAGAAGTTGTCAGGTGGTTTTACACTGATAGAAGCATTAATC
>JAYPYM010000079.1:11056-16066 GCA_038135915.1 Gammaproteobacteria bacterium | reverse complement strand
TTACTGATGATGGTCACTTTTAGTGATACTGGTTTCTTTCAAAATGGCCTAAAAGCTGAAAACGCAAGTAATCAAATGGAAGATACGATGAATTTCGCAAAGCGTTATGCTCTTGGTACCGGCCTTAGAGTGGTTGTGTGCCCGACTAAAGCTGAGAGTACAGAATTTTGTGATGTTGAAGATTGGTCTGAAGGTTGGGTTGTTTATTCCTATGATACAAGTGGTGGTTTAGTAGCGCCAAAATTATTACGTAGAACAGAGCCGGGGAACGATGTAGCGATTACCAGTACACTTGAAAAAGTAGTTGTTAATGGTCTTGGTTTTTCAGATGTGATGTCTGTTTTTACATTTCAAGATGAAAAAGATTTGGCAGGGAAGGACGCAATTACTTTGAATGTGTCAAAAGTAATGAATATTATTCGATCCTAGTTCTTGTTTTAATTTAAGAGTAGAGAAAAATGAAAATGGTTCCCAGAAATAATAAAGGTTTTAGTTTAATTGAAGTGATGTCCGCTTTAGTTATTTTTACAACAGTGAGTATTGGTGCCTTGAGCCTAAATGGGCAATCTATTAAAGATAGTCGAATTTCCCTTTATCATTTTCAAGCAGACTCTTTAGTGTCTCAAATGGTAGATCGAATAAGAATGAATGCCAACGAGGATACTAAAGCCATTTATGAGGTATCTGGTGAAGAAATCATTAGCGATGGTGAGTCTGACGGGCCAATCGGTCAAAGTGAAAAAGATATTCACGAGTGGACATCAGAAGTAATCCAATCACTTCCAGGAGCCAGCTATAATATTAGTTGGGATGGCCAAGTTGTATCTGTTACCTTAGTATGGTCGGATGAAGGTGCTAAGTTTAAGCGAACCGATCTTTGTGGCGTTGAATTACAGAAAAACAAAACATGTCTCACGGTAAATGCAAGAGTATGCAGTTTTGAAGAAGATTCTGGCGATTTTGAATGTACCAGTTAGTTATTATGCCTTTAAAGATTAAGCGTGGCTTTTCATTACCGGAGGTAATGATTTCCATGTTGCTGGGCACCTTAGTCATGGCTATTTCTTTACAAGTATTTTCTAATTCGGAGAAAACTGCTTCCATTACAAGTGCATTGACTAAAATTGCTAGTGAAGCCACGAATGCGATGAACCTGTTTGGTATTAATATTGAGCAAGCTGGCTATTTTAGTAATTTAAATTTTTTGGATTCAGGATCAAGATTTCCAGCAGATGGCGATTTTAAAGAAGGCCAGGTTGTTTTCTTATATCCACCTGATGCGAAGGGGAATTCCAGTATTATCTTCCGCTTAGAAGGGGACGATAATGTCCCTGGCGCTAGGATACCGGTTTATGATTGCTTAGGAAATGAAGTGCCGGCAGGCGAAATTGTGACCATGATGATGAAGGTAGATGACAATAGAAATCTAGTTTGTCATCGTGAGGGGAAACCAGATGAAGCCATTATTTATGCCGGTAATGTTGAATCTCTAGTAATGAGGGTCGGTCTGGATAAAAATTTAGACCAGAAGATTGACCAATGGAAGGCAGAAGGGCCAGATATGCCCACTTCAATTCATCGTGTTTTAGGAGTTGAGCTAGATTTTATTATTCGCTCTGAAGACAAAGAGTTGTTTGAAGCTAAAAAGCAAAAGTTTGAACGTATTAGGGGAAAGGCAGCAAAGTTTGAAGATAAATATATGAGAAAACAGTTTAAAGGCATGTTTAGACTAAAAAATAGAGTTACCTAAGATGATGATAGATAGAAAACATCAGTTTTTTAGGCGTCAAGGGGGCGCTATTTTAGTTTTTTGTATGGCGATGATGTTTGTCATTATTCTGGTGAGTGTTGGGGTTTCAGAGTCCACGAGTTTTCAGAAGAAAAATTTTGCGATAGGTAAAGATATCTCTTTAGCTGAAGAAAATGCGAAAAGTGCATTGATTCAGGGGCAGGTTGAAGTAGCTGAGTGGGAGTTGAGACCCTCTACATCAAAAGAAATCAAGAAAGGTGCAATATGGGTATTCCCTTTAGATGACTATATGTTAAAGAATCACAAGGACCCTATCACCCATCAAGAGCTGTATTGGTATGATCAGCTAGAACCTTGGTGGACTACCTATGGAAAGAAGGCGCTAGAGGTTGGAGATGATCAAGTAAACGGTCAGCTGAGTACTTCTCCGAGATATGTGATAGAAGAGTTTCAGATCAATGATGATAATTCAGATACATCGCAACAAGGTCATTACTATGCAGACCCGCCTGTTGTCTATTATCGTATCACTGCTCGTGCTACTGGTGATCGTGATGGACGGGTAACTTTGCAAAGTATATTTGCCAGAAACTTTTAATTGAACCGAAAAAATCGGGGAGATTTTGCTATGAACGACGGTATAAAAAAACTAAAAGTAAAACTAAAAGAAAATCAAAATGCGCTTAGGCTATTTTTCTGCTTTCCGATGATCCTTTCAATATCGGTGAGTCTATCAGCAGCAGATCTGAATTTGTCTCACAAACCATTGTTCTTGCCCAATCAGGCGCAGGCTAACGTGTTTTACATGTTGGATGATTCTGGATCGATGGACTGGTCCATATCAGTAGGATCTGATTTTTACTATGGCGCTTATTGGGCATCTGGGGATAACGAAAAATTTAGTGGTCATGGGGTCTGGCGAAGTAAAGGAGAAGAGGGGCAGGAGACTTATTACTACATGTTCAATAATAAAGGGAATCTTTATTCTAACCCTGGTCGAACAAGAGCCGTTGAAAGTTTTTCAAATGCGATGAAATATGATTGGCGTATACGATCGTCAGATTTTAATAGAATTTATTATGATCCAAGGGTGACCTATAAGCCTTGGCCAGGTTTTTCAAACGCTAACTTTAGTGCAGTTAGATCTAATCCAGTGAAGGACCATCCTGGTTACGATGAAGTGCGAGATTTATCTGAATTAGGCTTTGTTTTTGAGCTTGCGATTGATAATCGAGGCTATCCAGGTAATACACCGACACCCCTTAAGACAGCTTCTAGCTACGAGGGTTCCAATGGAAATATTGACCTTTGGGATGATCACATCCGTTATGAAGTAAAGGGAAGTGGTATTACGAGAACTAAAGTTACTTATAACCCGATTCATTTTTCGATCTGTGAAGATGATGATGTACATACTACTGTGCCTTATGCGGGCTGCTTAGGTGCCGTTGAGAAGAAACTAGCATTAAATGCTGTCGTTGCGGCGGAGAATCAGCAAGGTAATAAACGGTTTGGGCGAAATTTGACGCAAGAAAAACAAAATATCGCTAACTGGTATCAGTATCATAGGAAGCGTTTATTTTCGATGAAATATATGATGGCTACTGTTACGACAGAATATGGTTATTTTCGCTATGGAATGAGTTTTATCAATAATTACGGTAAACGGTTTGTAGAGATGCCGAACGATGCTAAAGATTTATTGGCGCATAATTCAAGCTTAAATCAAACTTTATTCAATTATAAGCAAAAAGCTGCAGGCACACCATTAAGGAGGGGGCTTGAAACAGTTGGTGAGTATTACAGAGGGAAACTAAAAGATAAGCCGTCTCCCATAACTGCGGAATGTCAACATAACTTCGCCTTGTTGTTTTCTGATGGCTATTGGAATGGTGGTAACCCGAAGATAAATCCAGCAGATCAAGATGGCGATGGTGAAAATAGAACACTCGCAGATGTTGCAAAGTATTACTATGACAAAGATTTGGCACCAGGGCTGCCAAACGTTGTGCCTGAGGTAAAAGATTCGGCTGGCAATGTCATTGATAGCAATCCCAAGCAGCACATGAATACTTACACAATCGCATTCGGCGTGTCAGGTGCTCTAAAGGATACTGATGACGATGGATGGCCGAACCCAGTGTTAAGTGGGGCCGATAACTGGGGCGATCCCCATAAGAATGATGCACATAAAGTGGACGATATGTGGCATGCAGCTTATAACGGTAAAGGTGGTTTTTTAGCTGCTTCCTCGCCTAAAATCCTGCTCTCTAAACTGCGATCTGCTTTGGGAGAAATTGGTAATCGAGTTGGTAGTAATGCGAGTGTTTCTTTGAATGCTGGCGTCCTCTTTAAAGGCAGTAAGTTAATGCAAACTGAATTTAATTTACTTACTAGGAAAGGTAATGTGATTGCTTATGAGATTGAGCCAGAGACAGGAGATATAGGTAGCCCCCTTTGGAATGCAGAAAAGTTATTACGACAGCGTAACTCCAATAATCGAAAAATCATTACCTTAGATAAAGTTAATAACAAACAAATACCCTTCCGATGGGGAAACCTGAACACTAATCAGAAAGCCTTATTGAAAAGCTTGGATCCCAAGCTTGGGGATGATGTAGTAAAATATGTTCGGGGCGATGCTAGTAAAGAAGTACCAAAAGGACCTTTTCGAAAGCGAAATAAACAATTGTTAGGTCCCATTGTGCACTCATCTGCTCTGTTTGTTGGCGAGCCAAATAGAAACTATCCACCGAAGTGGTCAGATGGTGGTCCAGAAACAGACTACAGTGTTTTCCGCGAGTCTCTCTCATCTCGTACACCCATTGCCTATGTTGGTGCAAATGATGGCATGCTTCATGGTTTTAATGCGGACACGGGTAAGGAAGTATTTGCTTACGTACCGAATGAGGTAATGACAAGCTTGCCTAAGTTCGCAGCAGCGAACTCTGACTATATCAGTACCGTTGATGGTCAGCTTTATGCTGGTGATGCGTATGTTTTTGATAGCTGGCGTACAATGCTTGTGGGCGGTTTTCGTTTGGGTGGTCAAGGTATTTTTAGCTTAGATGTGACTAAGCCTATTACTGTGAGTGAGGCTACATTGTCTGGTACAAACCGTACTGCACTGTGGGAATTTACAGATGATCAAGATGCTGATGTAGGCCATATCTACGGGCAGCCAGCCATAGAGAGAATGCATAACGGAAAATGGGCTGTGATCTTTGGTAACGGTTACAATAACACCAGCAAAGATGGTA
>JAYPYM010000079.1:9656-11046 GCA_038135915.1 Gammaproteobacteria bacterium | reverse complement strand
GGTAAAGAAAGTGAGACTGGGCATGCAGTGCTTTACATTGTTGACGCTGAGACAGGCAGTTTGATCAAAAAGCTTGATACAAAATCTGGTAAGAAAGAAAATCCTAATGGCTTAGGCGAGCCAGCCATAGTTGATCATAATGGTGATCATATAATCGATTATGTTTATGTTGGTGACCTAAGGGGCCAACTTTGGAAATTTGATGTAACGAGTAAAAATTCTAATGATTGGAAGTCTGCTTTTGGTAGCTCAAAGCCGCAGCCTTTATTCCAAGCAGAGGCTAAAGGTGTTAAACAGCCTATAACCGTCAAACCAACAGTGATGAAAATGCGGGCACCCTTGTCTGGCCTTTTAGTTCACTTTGGTACGGGTCGATACCTGACTGTCGATGATGCTATAGCAGATCAGGATTCTGTACAAACCTTCTATGGTATTTGGGATAACGGAACTAATAATGCTTCTCGCTCTAAGTTGATAAAAAGAAAAATTATGCGAGAAGATAGTGTTAGTGGCTTGAAGCTTAGGACCACTTCTTCCAATGAGAAAGACGCTATTGAATACGATCCGTCTAAGCATATGGGGTGGTATTTGGATTTGGTATATTCGGGTGATGATAGGGGAGAGCGTGTTATTTCTGATCCCGTACTAAGAAATGGCGAAATTTACTTTACTACCTTTATGCCGTCGAGTGATGGAAGTATTTGTAATGCTTCTGCTTCTGGTACCCTTATGGTATTGAATGCCAGAACGGGTGGTAGGTTATTATACGATTCAGTGCTCAGTGAGGACAGTAAGGGAATCCGTGATAGCAAAGGTAAGATACCCAGTGGTGTTATTGTCGATACTGGTGGACCCACCGGGGTTGCGATAGGCGTATACAAGGGCAGAGATACAATCTATACGGGTACTACAGATAGAAAAGTGGTTTCTATTAACAAGGAAGCAGCACCTGGTGTTTTTGGTCCTCAGACGGAACGTAGAATATCTACTTTTTAATTTTATTATCTTATTATCCCTTCTTTAATACGATTAGGCTCAACTAAAGCCTAATCGTATTAAGTTTGTTTATTCGTAAGCGAGCATTCTAGAAAGCAGCTTTCAACGCCCTTGATTAGTAAGCGATTCTTCGAGCTAAGGCAGTTAAAATACCTGTTCTTAATCGGCCCAAATGGATAAGTTTCGATGGTTAAGATTTAGGGATCAAGCCCGAATTAGTTTTAGCTTTTGTTGCTACTGAACTTAAGATTTTCTATCTGTAATGGTCATTTTTAACCGCAATCTGAGATACGTGTTTAATTTTCGTAAAAATCAAACACTTATCCCTTTGAGAATGGTGTTTTTGGCTACTAAAAAACTAACAGTTTTTAACGAAACTATTGCAATAATAAGA
>JAYPYM010000079.1:4504-9646 GCA_038135915.1 Gammaproteobacteria bacterium | reverse complement strand
GCTTTCCTGCTTTTCGTTCCTACTACTACTAAAGGGAAAAAGGAAATTAACATTAATAAAAAGGGACCCCATCCGGCCAGCTTGCTGGCTAATTAGAAGGAATAGTGCTGAGGTCGCTATTCCTTTTTTTCTAATGTTAATCACTAGAATCAGAGTTCAATGAGTCTTCACTTGAGGTAAGTAGAGGTAACTCTTTAGTATTGATTTCTAACAACTGCTTGAAAGCATTAATGTTAAATTTTATCTGACCACCTCCACCAACAGCGGTCATATTTACTAATTCTGCTTGTGCTATCACTCTTTCGAATGCGGTTAGGGTGTCTCCCTGATTCTGTTTATTTTGGGCGTATGAAATAATTTTAGCAACTTCTTGGTATCTATTTAGGCCATCATTTGTTTGTGTTTCATAGAACACAGTGACTGTGTCCAGCTTTTTTCCTTCAATTGAAAAACAGGACGGTGATCTTAAGCTACTTAGTATATTTGGATTTGGAAGCACTCTGTCTAACTGGTTTGAAGCTTGAGGATTTTGCAAAGCACATAAGAACTTTGAAACAGGTGATGGAGAAGGTGCCAATGGATTTTTGTTTGTTTTGACTATTTCAACATTTGAAGGAGTACTTTTTTTACCAAATGCTCGTTGAATTTGGCTGAAGTGTGCTAATTGGTTATCAGCTCTTCTTAGCGTATTATTAAGTAGGCGAGTAATCATAAGGTTTAGGCTATGGTTACCATTGGGTGTTTGGGATTTTTAAAGTGTAACTTATATCCAAAGGTAAAGACAACAAATAGAGGTCTACCTTATAACCATATCATGTATTAACTGTAAATGTTGGTCCATCTGCATGAACAGTGCGCTTTCACGGTGTACAATTTTCATGAACTTTCAGCTTGCTTAAAGGCGTTTGCTAAATAGTATCCGCTTAGGTAGGCTGACTCAATTTGGCCTTTCAAGCACCAATCACCACTGGCAGCAAGTTTTAGTGATGAGTCCATAACATAACCCATCGGTTCTTCTTCAGAATCTTTATTCACTTCTGTATTTGCATACCGCCAGCGATGAAGTTCCTGATAATCTAGATCACTCATTTTTATGCCTGTTAGGACTTCAAATTCCTGTATCAATATATCTAAAACAGTGTTCTTATCTTTTTCAATGTGCTCTTCTGCCCACTTGTTTGTAGTGTGTATCACAATTGACGAATGGTTATGACGGTCTGGTTTGGACGAATCTATGGCTATCCAAGCGATCGGAGAATGCTTTACTTTGGCGCAACCCCAGGGCAGGGGTTGCTTTTTATTTATGCCAAGCATGAGACAATAGCAACCAGTCATCGAGGTGTTAACTATGTCTTCATATTCATTGAAGGTATCAGGAAATAATGCGCTGGTCTGAGGTGCTGGTGCAGTACTGAGTACCCAATCGAAAGGTCCATGTTCTACTTGAGCCTGATCGGTCAAATACCAGTCATTGTTTGTTTGAGACAATTTCATGATATGGGTGTTAAGTTGGATATTCTGGTTTCTAGCAAGTGCCTTGCAAAGTTTATTCATTTTTGGGGAAGCCACATAATGTGGCTCATACCATAACCGTTTGTAAGGTTTTTTTCCTTTTTCAAGTGTCACGATTTTTGGTTTCCACTCATTAACAGTACCATTTGCAATGAATGGGTGGAGAAATGTTTTGAATAATTTGGATCGGGCAGTAAAGAATTGCGCACCATGATCAAACTGAAATGCATCGCTGTAACGAGTGGACATTCGCCCTCCCACACCACGAGATTTCTCAAACATCTTAATAGTTGCATGCTCTCTTAGATGATGAGCAAGACTTAATCCAGAAATACCGGTACCAATAATAGCAATGGTTGGTTTCATCATTATAGTTTTCAAGACATGCGTTTGTACTCCAGTAGAGCTGTCTCACGAGAGGTTTTTAAGTCTACGATTGGGAACTGATAATCTTCTCCTAGTGTAACCCCCGCATTAGATAATATATGATCTGGTGCCTCCCAAGGGTTATGGATATATTTTTCAGGCAGGTTGCGCAATTTGGGTAGAAAGCGACGTACGTATTCGCCAGACTGATCAAACTTTTGACCTTGAGTTACGGGGTTGAATACTCGAAAGTAGGGTGCCGCATCTGCACCACATCCTGCTATCCATTGCCAACTGGCTGAATTATTCGCTAGATCGGCGTCTACAAGGGTGTCCCAAAACCAGTCTTCGCCATGATGCCAGTGTATAAGAAGATTCTTCACTAAGAAAGACCCTACAATCATACGAACGCGATTATGCATGTATCCAGTTTGCCAAAGTTCTAGCATACCTGCGTCTACGATAGGGTAACCTGTTTGACCTCGTTGCCAAGCGCTTAGCAAATAGTCGTCAGTGTGCCATGCAAATGTATCGAACTTACTTTGTAGGTTTTTTCTTGGCATGTCGGGGAAGTGGTATAGCAGGGTATTAGAGAACTCACGCCACCCCATTTCACTCAGGAAGTGCTCACCATCTGTTTCACTCTGGTTGATAGCCATAGCTTCTTTGATGCCATGCCAAACGTCATTCGCAGATATTTCACCAAAATGCAAATAGGGGGACAATCGAGAAACATTTGTACGGGTAGGGTAGTTGCGGCCGTCTTTATAACCGCTTAGGCCATTATCCAAGAACATCTGAAATGTTTTTAGCGCGCCATCTTCACCTGGTTGCCATTCTTTTTGAATCTGGGCGTGCCAGTCTAGGTTTGGTAACAAGTCAAGATCGGCAAGATCAGTCCCTTCATATTTAAAGAGTTTCAACCGCTTTGGCTTGGGAGAAGGTTCTCTTGGTTCATGGTTTCTACTCAGACAACCTTTTCTATAGAAGGGCGTGAAAACCCGGTATGGTGTACCATCTGCCTTCAACACAGTATGTGGCTCGAAAAGTAATGCGCCATTAAAACTTTTTGCAACAAAGTTATTTTGCCTAAGTTGTTGCTTAATATTTTTATCGCGCTGGATACGCCAAGGTTCGTAGCAGCGGTTCCAAAAAATAGTGTCAGCACCTGTGTTATTTAAAATATTGAGCAAAATTTTCAGAGGGTCACCTTTTTCGCAAACAAGGTGTTTTCTCATTGAGTTATTCAAAGCCAGTAAACTGTGATGTAACCACCATCGGCTAGCACCGCCCATTTTCCATTGGCCGCTATTAATATCATCAAGGATGTACACTGGAACAATAGGCCGCTTAGCTTCATGAGCGGCTAATAAAGCAGGGTTGTCTCTTAACCTTAAATCCTGCCGAAACCAAACGACAATAGGTGATGAGCTGCTCAAGCTAACACCTCGCTGCCGTCCCAAGCGAATAATTTTCCACTATCAGAAGTTGAGAGCTGGTTAATCACTTTTAGCATGCGCTCAGTTGAATGGCTTGGCGTAAATAGCCGACCTTTCTTTACTTTACTTTGGAAGGGTTTTGAGAGTGGAGTGTTTACCGTTCCTGGATGTAAGCCTACAACATAGGTGTGCTTATTTCGCCTAGCCATTTCAATAGCTGCATTCTTAATGATCATATTGAGCGCAGTTTTAGACGCCCTGTAAGCATACCAACCACCCAGAAAGTTATCACTAATACTGGAGACTCTAGCGGATAAGCATGCAAAAACGTTTTTCTGATTAGGTCGCATTTTCGGTAGAAAATATTTAGCAAGGATAGCTGGTCCAAAAGTATTGATGCTAAATACTTCTGCAAATTGAGTCATACTTAAATCTTTTAGGCTTTTTTCAGGTTTTATATGGTCGTTATGCAGCATTCCTGTCGCAACAATAACAATATCAAGAAAGGTGGTCCCATCGATAGACTCAACTGCTTTTTGAACACTGCTATCGGAAGTAATATCTATATGTACTGGTTGGACCTTTGGGTGTGAAACACCTGGATCGGATCTTGAGTAGGCAAGTACTGTTTCTACTTGCGGTTGCTTGCTAAAAAGATCGACAAAGGCTCGTCCGATACCACCATTGGCGCCTATTACAGCCACATTTAAGTTGTGCGAAAATGTCGATAGAAGATCTGTGTTCATGGTATTTTCACTGGTATTAATACTTCGTTGCGGCGTAATGCAGGAATTGTAAAGGGTGGATTGTAACCCGCTGTTTTATAGTTGCCGCTTATTTCTAAGCCTTTGGTATCAATCCAGTTTTCTAATATTTCACGGTGTTCCAAGATGTTTTTTGAGTTCAATAAACCTGTAAACTGAATAACGGCGTAAGTCATGTCGGTTAAGTTGTATACCTTAAGATCCGGATCCGTAGGTTTAGGTGTGGATTCCATGCTATAGGAAGCAGGCATGACAAAGGACATAGAGCCTGAGTTGCCCTCAGTTTCCATGAATACGGGGGCTGTCATGGGAATTTTTACGCCGATCGGCTCGGCATCACTGGAGGGCTCAGAGGCTGTTATAGGTTGCTTGGCATTGGCGGTATTATTTCCTGAGATATAATCGAACAGTTTTGAAAAGGGTGTGTTTTTTCTGGCATCTATATCCGGCTGCATAGGTGCAGATACCAGAACAAGCTCCGAATAATAGCGTAACTCGATATTTTTTTCTTTACTAGCTTCCATGACTCGATAAGGGGCTACTTCTACGCTTGAGCTTCCAAACACTGAACACCCCGTTATGAGCGCTAAAAATAAAAGTAAGGACGCATTTTTCATAAATATCTCTTTTTTACTAACGCGTACCCGATTTGTTTTTCTCGATAGATTTCAGCAGTGTATCGGCCTCTTTGGTTAACATCGAATAGCTTCGAATATCACCATTTCGTTGCGCATGCATGGCTTCCTCTAGTTTATCCTGATATTGCTTTTCAAGTTTTTTAATTGGGTCTTTCTTAAATAAACCAAACATTCTATTCCCCTTATCATTTAGGTCTACATTATTTCTGTGATGAGTAATAATCAGCTAGTGCTTCGATCTCTTCATCTGAAAGAGAAGATGATTGTGCTGCCATGACTGCACTTAACGCACCCGTTCTTTTACCTTCTCGATAGTCTTTAAGAGCAGATATCAGGTAACCTTTATTTTGGCCGTTAAGTTTTGGATAATTATCCATAATTGGTGCTGCCCCGTTCGCTCCATGGCATGCATCACATTGCGCA
>JAYPYM010000079.1:1381-4494 GCA_038135915.1 Gammaproteobacteria bacterium | reverse complement strand
GTTTTTCTGCAGCGATGCTAACGGAAGTTAGAAAATAGAGTGCAATGATACTGGTGATCTTCATGATTGAGTCTCCTTATTTGGTATGGTTGAAAACGTAAATTCATTTTCCATCTTGATCTCGTCTATCGATGATGAGCGGGTATGTTCAATAGCCTTGTTTGAATCAAGTTTGTAGGTAAATACTAATGATAACTTAACCTCTTTTGTGGTGTTTTCTCCCGCACGATGTAAGAGCCTAGAATCAAAAAGTAGCAAGTCCCCGCGTTTTGAATCTATAGACCTAGCATCTTTAATCATCAATTGGTTTTCGTCAAGGTCATTCCGAAAGAACTGATGCTCATCAAACTGACCTTGATCAAAAGTTTTGTCTTGGCTTCCAGGAATCACTTGAATACAACCATTTTTTTCATTCTCATTGGTCAAAGATAGCCATGCAGTAACCAATGTTTGGTGCTCAAAACTCCAGTAGCGAATATCTTGATGCCAGCCCGTACGGCTACTCCATTCAGGAGTTTTCGTCATTATACAATTGTGATGGGCCTTAGTCAGAGAAATTCGTCTGCTATTTAACAATAAAGCTATGTATTTCAAGAGTGTTGGATCATGTGCCCACTGCCTCCATAATTCATGCCTGTCATAAGCACTTCTTAACCTTCTGATGGTTGCTTTTCCCTCCAAACTGGTTGGTTGTGGAGCACCGGGATAGCCAAGAGCAGACTCTAGCTCATAGGGTCTAGTTGGGTGATGGAATTGATCTAACGCTGTACGATACATTAATTCAGCCCGTTTACTAGGTATGATCTGTGGTATCACTACAAACCCATTTTGCTTAAAGCTTCGTATGTAATTCTTCATCACTCGAAAGTATTTTTAATGCTTTAGTTCATTGCTAGCGAAACAGTCGTTAGCTTCATGTTCAAATTTGCCGGTTAAGTGTTTTTTTTGAGTAGAGCACTAGCTCGTTTACTCTGTTAGTATTTTACAATGGCTGAGCCTGTTGAATCGCCATCGTGCAAATACTCTATAAATCAATTTTGCGGCCATTTTGATAATGGGTAAATTTATAATGAAACCAAGTATTTTCCATCGAGGTAAGTTGTTCCAGATCAGGATAAAGGCATCAGCCCCTATTTTTAAACGATTATCGTCATCTACTGCGTGCAAATACATAAGCGCGTCTGAAAGCGGGATGCCTCTTGTTGAGAGTTCATCATAATTTTCTGTAACATCGATCCATGAAAATTTATTTTCCTTGTCAATGGATCTGTAGTAATCGATTTCCTTTGAACACAAACCACACTTTCCATCATAATATATTTTCATATTCATAAATGATCCTCATGCTCAAATTTCTATGCCTTCAATACTCAGCACTTCTCTTAGCAAGTGCTCAAGTTGCTGTCGAGCATTTGCTGTGGTTAGCTGAATTTTTCCATGTAGTGCAGCATCTTCGTCGTTCTTATTGATGCATTCACCGCTGTATTTTTCAAATGCTTTCAAGCCTTCAAGAATATCCACGAGGTGGTGTGGGCATTCGCAGTCGACTTTTGTCGGTAGGTTTGTGATCTTTGATAACTGCTGCTGGGTATAAAGGTGCTGCGGATATTGTTTCGGTAATGGTGTGTATAAATTGCCTGCTGACCACCCATTACTAGATATAAATCCCGACAATAGATTACAAAGAGACTCGTCATCCAGTGGTGCTCGAAGTAGCCTAACCCCTAGGTTCCTTAACAACTTTAAATGATTTTGATTCCCGAAACGATAAATAATAATTGGTAAGTCGGGGGTGGTTAACTTAATCAGCTGTGCAATCGATTTAACATTTTCCACGACGATACTCGGAATCTCCAGCAATAGAATATTTGGACTTGCTTGTAACAAGCTGCTATTTAGATGCAGTGTCGAGAAATCATTTAACACTTCTGACAAGGTAATATCAATTTGAGGAATTTTTTGTATCTGCGCCTTTAGATCCGATTGGCTAAAAATACCGACGGTAGTTATCCCGCCTTCTTTTGGTGACACTTTCTTTTTCGGTTTATAATATTCGACTTTATTTCTTAATTCAGTATCACTGAGCTGAGCTAGCTCTCTGATAGAAAAACCGCAAGCGATACATCGTTTCAGAAGGAGTAAACGGTTAACCTGAGCCTGGCTGTAGCATCGTCGCCCGGAAGGGAGCCTTTTTGCTACTACTGCGCTATGTCGCCTTTCCCATACGCGAATATTGTGGCTCGAAAGACCTGTTAATTTAACGACAGCACCGATGGAGTAGGCTGCCACCTCTTCTTCATTGGTAATAGTTTGATTTGTCATACTTTGAGCTAAAATAATTGTCTACTAGAATTGTGGATAATATAACCAAAAAATAATGATATGTCTATTACAAATGATTTATTTGGTTGAAAATATACTTAAAGTCTATATAAAAAATAGACAAAAATAGCCTCTGGTGCTAGATTTTAGTTGGTGAATCATAAGAATGGGTATAGGAGAAGATAAATGGGGCTAAATATGGCTGATGCCAAGCAAATCAAAGAGAGTGAAGCGCGAGCGTTCATACATTCGCTCGAAGGTGGTATTTATCTACTTGAGGTGGAGACTAACGGTGTTTCTCAGTTTCTTGAATGTTCAAATAGTGAGAATATTCAGACCTTTAAATCACTGCATCAAGCAAAAGAGTGTGCGAGAAAAATGAATATTCTCAAAATTGAGCTTGCGCTAAACACCCCTTATGATCAGATGATAGGACTGGCTTCAAGTACCTAGTCATTAAAGTAGGAATTACATGGCTAATGTTTGAACTTGGAAAAGTTTAGGCCATGCTTGCTTAAAATTTGTTTGACCCGGTGAGAATCGTTCGGAGAGGCTTTTTGATTTCTACTTACGTTAAAGAGTTTTCTTCCGGCTTCTGCCATGCTGGCGCTATTTTTACAGGTTTCAATGATTGTGCAAAGCTTAGCCTGATCATAGAAATCCATATTTGATAGTGTTTCTTCGTCTAAATACTGGGAGAGTATATGGGTTGAGGATGTATTTGATCTTACTGTACTGGTCCACCGTTTCTTTAGGCGCTCTATTTCTTCATTTGCATTGCTTTCTGTGAT
>JAYPYM010000079.1:0-1371 GCA_038135915.1 Gammaproteobacteria bacterium | reverse complement strand
GCCTCCATCTGAAAGCGTTGCCATTCTGGTTATGCTCGCATTTAAGTCTCTGAAATTGCTGGTCCATAGGGCTTCGTCAGATTTGCAAAAGGCTAGGTAGGATTGGCGGCCTTTTCTATTGAAGTGAACGTTTTGTTGATAGGCTTGCGAATATTTTTCTAACTCGTAGTCAATATTGGCTTCTAGGTCTTCAAGGCGATCCTTGAGTGATGGTAGTTCATAAGTCCAGAGGTCAATTCTAGCGAGAAGATCTTCTCTAAAGTGTCCTTCGCGTACTCTTTCGCATAAGTCTCTGTTTGTGCCTGCTATCAGATGGAAGTCACTCGAAACCTCTTTGTCGGATACAAGTGGTGAGAACTGCTTTTGTTCAAATGCGCGCAATAACATATCCTGTTCCTCAAGCCCTAATTCGCCTATTTCATCCAAGAAAATCAGCCCTTTATCTGCCTGTCTTAGTAAGCCTGAGCGATCGGATGTAGCGCCAGTAAAAGCACCTTTCTTATGTCCGAAAAGCGTTGATAGTGCGCTATCACCCTTTAATGTCGCGCAGTTGACCGGTACGAATTCTCCTTCCATTTTTGCTTTCTTTTTTCGCAAACTTGCAATTCGTTCTGCTAATTGCGACTTACCTGCACCCGTTGGTCCCGTTAGGAGGATGGGTTCTGTTGAGCGGATTGAAACCAGCTCTAGCTGTTCAATCATTTTGTTGAATGCTTTGTTTTTAGTCGCAATGCCTAGCTTGAGAAAGTTAGTGGCTTCTAGGTGTTCTTTTCTGAATCTTGAAGCAATCTTGTCGTACTTAGACAAATCCAGGTCGATGACGAAATAAGTAGGGTGTTCATCGCCTTTTTTAGGAGGGGAGGTTTGAATGAGTGCCCCGGGTAGGTAGTGGGCTTCAGTGAGTAGGTATAAACAAATTTGAGCAACATGTGTCCCAGTGGTGATATGAATGAAATAGCGCTCCTTGGATGGCTTAAATGGATAAGACTGAGCAAAATCCAATAGTGTGCTGTAGACGCTTTCAAAATCCCATGGGTCTTTGAAATTTACAATGTGTGTATTGACTTGGGTGTGTTCAGAGACAACCTGAATGTCCTCGATTGTTTGGTTTGCCAAGCGGTGAGAATGACTGTCATGCAGTAGCTCTAACCTATGAATAGGTAGTTCTGAATGTTGGCATAGAGAAACATTTGGTCGCCACTTTGTCCATCGTTTACTGTGTTTACCTCTTTGGTCTAGCACAGTACCGAGTATTGAAATCGCCACATTATCCATCTATCAAGCTTAATAGATAAGTATCAAAAAAGATAGGTGGCGTCTGCCTATCGGAGCTTAAAGTTGACTGCTGTCTTGTTTGTATTTGAAAAATAT
>JAYPYM010000078.1:0-16801 GCA_038135915.1 Gammaproteobacteria bacterium | reverse complement strand
AAGGGCTTTGGTTGCTTTCAACAAGAAGTGACTTAGCAAATTCAGAAGGCGATAGTTCTGCTAAACGCTCGAGCCGATAATACACTGGTGTGATCGCGTTTATTGACATATTTGGTTTATATACGATCCGCAATAGCAGACGATTTACTATATTTAACTCTGTTCCAATATTCGCTAGGCTATCATATTTCCATCCAAACTCCCTTGCTGCAAGCATATAGATACTTCTTTCTGATTTGCTTAACATAGGAATCATTTCATGGGGAGTATTCTCAATGGATAAAATAACGCTTAGAATGTCGATGACCTCCGAAACTCCGAGTATAAAAATATACTTACCAAGTAGGTCGTCTTGTAACCTAAGCCCCTTTCTTAATCTGGAAATCATAGTTGTTAACATCTCAGTTGATTGTTTCAATTTCCCTTCTTGATATATAGAAATCGACTCAAGAACCTTAATCCGTAAAGCTCGAAAAAGGGGGGCATAAGAAATCATGGGTTCTTGAACGGCAGGCTTTGGCAAGGTCATGAACTCATCAAAAGTTAGGAATTCCTCAAAACGAGAAACAAGGATCCTGTGTTCTTCCAGTAGTTGGCTTCTCTTGGCTTTATCTGAAAAAATATATCCTAAACAATCCCTTTCAAGGGTCAATCCACAAAACTCTTTTCCTCTAGGCATCTCCAACTTTCCGTTATTATGACGGTTTTTCTCGCCATAAGATGCATGGTCAGCGTCTGTTTGATCTCTATCCAAGTTTATCTTACCTGCGTTAATGATATCTGCACCTTCTTCGGCCATAATACCTGCCAGATAAAAGTAAGCATCGCTTTCACCATTAGTGTCTACACGATTAAGGAGAGAAACTGCCTCGTCACTTAAATCTTCGTCATTAAAAGCAGAGAACCACACGAACGAGAAAGTAGAGATAAATACAAATATGCCTACTTTCTCTGACAGAGATAATGTTTTATTCATAGTCGTTTATTATTTCCTATTTCGGATTTTAAAAGCTTAATTAGCTAACCTGGCTAATTCAATCAAGGTAAGTTTTTAAGTCGTAGTCGATCACACAACCCCTCTAATCTTCGTCAGCTGCTTCTAAGTTGCCTATTTTGATCCTGAACTAAACTATAGAAGGAAATTGAATGGGAATGCCAAGACATGTCACAGAAATCGATAGATAAAGCAGCAGAGCTAATTAAGCAGTTAAAAGAACACCTACAAAAAACAGTAGTAGGGAGTGAAGAAACTTTTGAGTTGGTCTGCATAGTGATATTAGCCCGGGGCCACTTACTGATTGAGGACGCACCGGGTTTAGGCAAAACGACGCTCGCCAAAGCCTTGTCAGCTAGTATGTCTCTAGAATTCAAGCGTGTGCAGTGTACTCCAGACCTGCTACCCTCAGATATTACTGGCATTAGTATTTTTAATCAGAAGGAACAAGAATTTGAGTTTATTCCGGGGCCCATATTTACCGACTTTTTATTGGCTGATGAAATCAATCGTACTTCGCCCAGAACACAATCTGCTCTTCTAGAGGCTATGGCAGAAAGAACCGTTACGATTGAAAGGAAAACACATGAACTATCTAAGGCTTTTACGGTCATTGCTACGCAGAATCCAGTCGAATTTCGTGGCACCTACCCATTGCCTGAGGCTCAGCTAGATCGATTTTTAATGCGTATTTCCATGGGGTATCCAAGTCCAGAACAAGAGAGAGAAATATTAGAGTTATCTTCCAACAGTGCCTCAAACACCATCAAACCCGTGTTCAAGGCTGAAACCTTATCTTCACTTCAGTTGCTAGCGGAGCATATCCAGGTAGAGCAAAATGTGAAGCAATACATTGTAGATTTAGTTCAGAAAACTCGTGAACATTCGGCAACCTTACTAGGTGCTAGCCCCCGTGGAGGAATAGGCCTCATGCAAGGTGCAAAAGCACTTGCTTTAATGCAGGGTAAATCATTTGTAACACCTGATATGGTTCAGCAGATCGCTCCAATGATACTAAATCATCGAATTGTGATGAAAAATGCAGCTCACAATGCTCAATCAGTCGTTGATGAGGTTGTCGATCAAATACCTATTCCAGGCATGCCGAAGTTGACTACAGCGAGTGCATAGAAGGATATCTAAGCAATTAAGGTCGGATCTCAATGGACGCCTCCAACTTCAATCGGATTCAATTATCTCCTAAAGCTATCGCTTGGCTTGAGCAACACCTGAACGTGCATCGCGTTATTATGTTGCTTTGTTTAGCCTGTTTTTTTATCGCTTGGAATAGAGGGCTCGCGCTTCTATACGGTTTGTTCTCTTTTCTTCTCAGTCTCTTAATCATATCCTATATTATGCCTTATTTGCAGTTAAGGTCTTTAAGTGTGGTGCGTTCGCAGGCAAGTCGTTTACAATCAGGAGAATATGGTGAAATCCAGTATCGAGTCATCAGTCGTTCTAAGCATCATCAAGTGGAGTTAATCGATCATCTACCAACAGAAAATAATGCATCATTTGTTTCGAGTGCCAGAACTGGTTTGGTCACCTTGATGACCTTACAATTCAATCGGCGAGGATGCTATAAAGGTGAAGCAATTCAAGCTTGCTCTGCCTACCCTTTTGGCATTTATCGAGTCTCTAGATTAATACCCCTAGACTCTCAAGAATTAATTGTCTATCCCAAAGTAGTTGAACTATCGGGTTTTCCATTCCCCACTGATTCGAAATATGCTAATTCTGGTGAGTCACCCTTGACAGAATCTGGAGAGGAGGGTGAATGTATTTCTCTTAGAGAGTATCGCAGAGGTGATCCACTGAAAAAAGTCCACTGGGCAAGCTCCGCGCGCTTGAATCGATTGTTGATTCGAGAGAATGAACGACTGAAACGACCCCATTTGTTGATTATTCTGAATTGCGATACTAGCTTCCAGGTGGGTAGCGACCAACATGCAAGCTTTGAGGTCGCGATTGTACTTGCCGCATCTTTGGTACAAAAGTCGATGAATATAGGGGTCGATTGTCGGATTATTGCTGATGCAGATCCAAGAATAGACGTTTCCCTCAGCCCAAACTGCGGATCTTTCGATCATTTGTTGGATGCTTTGGCTAGAATCTCCACAAACCGGTCTGATTATACTGCTTCAGTTAATAATGCGCTCAAAAATGCTCCGGAGTCAACGCTAGTTGCGACTTTCAGGCTGGATGACCAGACCCCGATTGGAATGCCTGAAGGCGTTTTACATATCGACTTTGTTATGGATAAAAAAAGCTTTTCTTCCCCCGCGACCCTGGCTAAACAACACAGATTGCCAACAGTGGGCCATAGAAAGCCTTTTCTCATTTTTCCCACAACTAGACTAGAGCAATTGTTCGATGCGTATTGATCATCATCAGCTCATATTTTGGTATTCACTGCTACAAGCGGTTTCGATTGCTGCTTGTTTACATAGCTTTGGGTACTTGCTCGCTGCGCTATTTGGAATGATTATATATTTTTTTGTCACTGCGATTACCATAACGATGACAAACCGGCCCGATGCGCGTAGTGAAACCTTCAAAAAATTTTCAGAGCATGTGGGGCTCGTGGGCACTGTTTCCTTCGTACTCTTGATTGCTTACTCGAGCATTTTGTCTGCGCTTATGGTGTTCATTGTATTCGCTCTAGTTGCATTGAATTTCCAGACCCATGAGTATCGAAAACTTTATTTAGGAATGGTAGTTTGCTTTGTACTCTTATGTGCAGGTGCAGTTGAATCAAAGGCTGGCTCTTTTCTGATTTGGTTAGTCATGTTTGGTATCTCACTTTCTTTTTGTTTGGGTTCTGCCTACGTTGCTCAGCTAGAGAAAGCATCTAATCATATAGCGTGTCGAGCTAGAGACTACTGGCCTGCTTGTGTCTATTTGTTATCTCTGACGCTCATTATTTATCTGGTTTTACCGCGTTTCCCAGCCGGTAATATTGGTGGGTATCCGGGTTCTGATCACTTTTATAAGAATGAGGCTTGGGAGAAAGAAGCAGAAGAAAACAACTCGAACTCATTTGAAGACCAATTAAAAGACCTACAATCAGAGCAACATAGAATGGAAGATATAAAGGGAAGTAAGATAGACGACAGTGCGCATGATGATGAAACAGATGAAACCAATTCAGATATTGTGAAAAGTACCCTGTCAGACGACAATGGTCGATTTCATTACAAAGGGTTTGATGATGAGTTAGATGTAAACGAAACAAATGATTCGCTTTCGGATGAGGGAAGTGTTCCACCGAACTTACTAGTGGCATATTTGCGATCCGATCAGCCACTTTATTTGCGATTACAGACCTTCGATTTTTTTGATGGTGTTCGATGGAAAAAAACAAATCTATCTTCTGTTAAAAAAACCATTCCCTTTGGTGGCCTCGATTTGAATGCTATTCAACAGGGCGCGAAGATCTTGGGCTACGATTTTGAGGCTGTTGTACAGATTGGAAATCAGATACCCTTGTCAGCGGTGCCCACACACCTTAATTTTCCGAGCATAGCAGTCTCCATGGATGCCTATGGGCAGTTAAAAGCGCCTGGTTCGATTTTACCAGGTACCAGTTATAGTGCGAAATCAGCGATATACATCAAAGGTAATCGAGTTTACGCAGAACAAAAGTCTCCGAGTAATAAAGATATTTTCTTGCAGCGGCCTAATTCAATGGATAATAGAATCGCACTTTTGGCTTCGGAAGTGAGCGAAGCGTTCATGAGTGTAGAAGGAAAATCTGTTGCATTGGAGCAGTACCTTCGTCTTAACTATAGCTATAGTGTTGAATCCCTATTTAACTCTCAGGGCAGGACGCCACTTGCCGGGTTTCTATTTGATAAAAAGGAAGGGCACTGTGAATATTTCGCAAGTGCTTTAGCGATCATGTTGCGTACCATCGGTATACCATCCCGATTGGTGACGGGTTTTTCAGCAACAAGTCAGAATCCTTTAACGGGATATTTTGAAATTTACGCCTATGACGCGCATGCTTGGGTTGAGGCATACATCGAGGGTAAAGGTTGGCTTGTGTTAGAACCTACTCCTATCTATAACGGCCCCTTCCCGGAGAAGGTGAAACTATCGGCCGAGAAAATAGATCGTTATGTAGAGCGCCTAAATGACATGCAGCATCTGATGAAAGGGAATACTGATTTCAGTTTCGAAGCTTTGTGGAGGACCCTGTGGAACGCAGTGAAAACTGCCTTAGTATTGGCTATCAGCCTAATCAAAGCTTTTTTGATCGATTACAAGGTATTGGTTTTAACGCTCATAATCACTATTATGTTGGCGCTGTTCTTAATGCCAACCATTATGCGTCACTATAAAATAAAGCAGATTATTACAACAGCAAAACAAGCGCAGCATTTAGATCAAGATAAACGATTAGATATTTATATGGAGTGTATCGAAGATTTGCTTAGACAAAAAGTGAACTTAAGATCTGAACCGCTGACGATAGAGCGCTGGCTGGAACGGTTTGCTAATCTCAATTTACCCATTGAGCAAATGGCTCACGGGTTTAATCTTTTTAAATATGCTCGGAAAGATCAAGTGAACGCCTTAGGCGATTACGAACTGCTCTTTAATCACCTTTCCAAATTGAAATCCAACGAGGTTAGTGCATTGATCTCGGTTTCAGCACTGACAAAACTCAAAAACGGTTAATAGCAGTTGATTGTAGTAATCCCATCGTACATTGTGTTAACTGAATTCAGTACGCCTAGCTTCAGCTGTCTTACGTAGACTCTTTAGTTGGACGATGGCGTCTTCTAATCTAGATTTTCTCTGAGCTGTTAATTCTGCCACAGGCGAATCCAAAATAGATTGGATTTTTGTTAGAAGTCTAGAAATGATACTTAGACTTAATTGTTTGTCTGACATGGCCAAATATGTGCTGAGTAATTGTAAACTTGATTCTGCCATGGAATTCCAGTTATTTTCCAGTTTCACCATAATATCTGTAGAGTGCGTGGGCTTTATTTCCAATAGCAAAGCTGTTTTATGGCGGTCGTGTAAAGAACCGACAACCTTTACAGTCGGCTTAGGGGATTTTCTAACTAACGTTGGTACAGAAATAATATTGTCTTCAACGAGACATTTGAAATTTTCTTCAAGTGTAATATCCTTTGTTTCAATCTTTGCGTCAATTATTTCATAATCGCTTATAAGCTTTTCTAGATTATTGGCTGCATCATCAGAGGCAGCTGAATGAGGTATAATATATAGGATTAACTGTAGGCTTTTTTCGCTCATAAAAGGTCCGAAATATTTTTATTCATCATGGCATCCATTTCTTCATTTTCCATGATATCCATGCCAACTTTTTTTTCTTTAGCCAGCAATTCTGATTTTATTTGCTCAATTCTCAGCTCTGCTATTTTCTTCTCATTTTCAAGCACTAGCAAGTTATTTTGATTAGTTGATTTTAACACAGCTGCTTTTGCCCGATCTAAACTTTCTTCTATGGTTCGTTTTCGCCCAATATGAACACCTGCTGCGTTCGTATACAAGTTCACCAACTCAATACCTTGGTTAGTGATTAAGAATTCCCTAGCTTGGTTTGAGTGAGCCATACCTCTTGATTTAATAATGTAAATGGTTCGATTTCTCTCGCCGGCATCTTCTAGGGCATCCAGAAATAACCAGGTGTCCACGAAGGATGAAACATCGACACCGCTGCCGTCATCTTTATTAGCAAGACTGGTCATGATTGTTGTGACACCTTCGGTTTTCAGTAGATCAATCATTCTTAATAAGATTTGCTTCATCTGATCTGGACTGCCTGCATTTATAAAGTTTGATATAGCGTCTAAAAAGAAATATTTAGGTTTATAGGTATTAAGCAATTTTTGCAACACTAAAAGGTGGTATTCTAACCCATAGTTGGTGGACCTTGAGCAATAAATATGCAATAGGTCTTTCTCGATCCATTGATTCAAGTCAATATTAATTGATTGCATATTACGAGCTATCTGAGCGGAGGCTTCTTCTAAGGAATAAAAAACTGCCTGATGCCCCATTTTGCAAGCATGATTGATGATAGAAGCGCCTATACTGGTTTTTCCTGTTCCAGAAGTGCCGCTGATCAGCACTGTGGTGCCTTCATAGAAACCTTGACCACCAAGCATTTCATCAAGACCCGAAATACCGGTTGAGACTTTATTGTTACTTACTTTGTAGTCTAACCTCATGCTTGTAATGGGGTAAATAATGATACCTTGCTCGTGAATCATGAAGGGAAATTCATTTGTGCTATGAGCGCTGCCGCGATACTTGACCACTCTGAGCCGGCGGGTTGATAGTTGATTAACCACTCTATGATCGAGTGATATGACGCAATCAGACGAAAACGCTTCAAAGCCGCGTTTCGATAGTCCTTTATCGTCACGCTCACCGGTCATTAAGATAGTAAGGCCCATCTCTTTTAACTGTTGAAAAAGTTGCTGCACTCGATTTCGAATAATAAACGGATCTCTAAATTTGGATAATAGAATCTCTAAAGTATCAAATACGATCCGTTTAGCATCATTCTGTTTTTGTAATGCCTTGATCCGTAGTACCAGTGGGGACAGATCATAATCTCCCACTTCCTCAGAATGATCAGCATCTAAATTAATGTTTTCGACAATGAGTGACCCTTCTTGCCTTAGCGCATTTAGATCAAAATGAATTGATTGGGCATTCGAGATAATTTCATTTTCGCTCTCTTCAAAAGATATAAAAATGCCATTTTCTTTCTGGTTTTTTATGCCATTTACCAAAAACTCCAAACTAAAGAGGGTTTTTCCGGTACCAGCGTTACCGCTGATCAAAGAAACACGGTTTTTGGGCAATCCTCCGTCAGTGATTTCATCAAAACCGTTAATGCCCGTGAGCGTTTTTTCTAAGCCCATAGTAAACCCCCAAGTAAGTGGTGACACCTGATATTCCAATGTAAATATTTTTGTTTGCCGATCAGCTTATACTACAACTAGAGTGATTAGAAGTAGTATATTTCCGAATAATCTTATGTTTGGGGATAGTGTACTGGGGGGGTAGTAGAAATATCATCAATGAATCGTTATTGATTGCCATTATTCGAATGTGTTCCTTCAATGAAATCTTCAGACGAAAAGCTGTTGCCCATCCATTCCGTTGGTTAGAACAGAAAAAGTTGAAATCTACTCATCAATGTAAAATATTATCTGTGGTGTTCTTGTTTCATGCCAACCATATATGTATGTGTTTATACACATAGATTGCGAGAAAGGCTTACAGAAGTCGGGCTGGTTGTTATAGATGTTTTCGCTGAGAATTAGTTTCATACGGTTACACATTCACATAATAACGCAATAAATGTTTCGCCGCTGTGTACTAGTATTAGGGGTAAGAGTAATAACAACGAACATCATAAAAATGTATAAAACAGCTGAAGGCTTAACACTAATCGAGTTGCTGATTAGTATTTCAATCTTGTGCATTGTGGCTTTATTTGCAGTGCCCAGTTTCAGAGACATTGCAATAGAAAAGCGATTATCAACCGTTTCCAATAATTTCATTGCAGCTACGAATTATGCTCGTGCTGAGTCTATCCGTAAGCGCCAACCAATTACTTTATGTATTAGTAGTGATGGTACGAACTGTTTAACCAATAAAAATTGGGAGCAAGGTTGGCTCGCTTTTGTGGATATAGATGGCGATGGTGTCAAAACCGGCACAGAAGAAAAGCTTCGAGGCTGGGGAGGTTTACCAGATTATTATTCAATGAGAGGGTCAACAGCGATTGAAAATTTTGTTTCCTTTGATGTAAAGGGTATGGCGGTGCAGAGTGGTGCATTTGCTCTTTGCTTTGACATGGAGGAGATTAATGCGAAGTCAATTATCATCGATAAGTTGTCCACAAAAACTGGTCCAGATAATAATAACAACAAAATCCCAGACATTGCTGGAAATACTGTTACAGATATTAGCGATTGTACGGGACCCTAGATATGAACGTTAGAAATAATTCTGGATTAACATTAATCGAAGCCCTTATATCGGTGCTGGTAGTGAGCATCGGGTTCATCGGTTTAACAAATATTCAGTCTAATAACCTAAAAACTAATCAAAGTGCATTTTATAATTCGCAAGCAGTGGTATTGGGTAACTTTATGTTAGATGCCTTGCGTGCAAATAAAGCGCAAGCCATAGCTGGAGATTATAACTTGGGTACACTTGCTTCTCCGCATTGTACAGTTCCTTCTGATACAAATCTTGTTACACATGATCAACATTTGTGGATGAGCGCATTGAAAAATCAGATTGCAAATAGTGCGAGTACCTGTGGTGTAATCAACTGTGATACTACTACAAAAATATGTGTTGTGACTGTTTTTTGGGATGATACTAGAGCGAGCGGGTTAGCCAATAGAAGTGTAGAGGTTGCTAGTCGATTATGAAAGCTAATAAGCAAGTACAGGTTGGCCTTACCGTTGCAGATTTGTTGGTGACGCTTGTGATTGGTTTATTCCTAACTTCTGCCGTCATCAGTTTGTTCTTGTCCAATACCATGACTTATCAGCAGAACGAGGGTGTGGCTAGGATACAAGAGGGTGCTAGGTTTATTTTTCAGACGATGGGCGCGGATATTCGTGATGCTGGTGGCATACCCTGTGGATTCAGAGGAGAGGTCACAAACTTGATCAACAATCCAAGTAATTACTGGTGGACTGATTGGCAGAAAGGGATAAGGGGGTTTGATGCTTCGGATTTACCAGCCAACACCAATGCAATATTTGGCTCCAATGCAGGGGACAGGGTTGCAGGTACAGACGCAATCATGCTGCACACGGCTACTGCCGCCAACGTTTATCCGCTCATAATGCAAATTCCTTATACCGGAGTATTAGGTGCGCTATCAGTAGACAGTAATCATAATTTGGATATAGAGGACGGTGATTTAGTCGTAGCCTGCAACTTTATTCGCTCAGTTTTATTGCGCTCAGATTCAATAGCATTAGGGGGATTCGGAAATGAAATTAAGTATAAGAAGGCCGGTGGTCCACCTCCCCATAATAAGTGCTTAGACTTTCATGCTGGCTGCCCTAGCTCTACTACTCCACAAGTCTTTTCAGCCGACCTGCCAGCTATGGTGAGTAAAGTAGATGCCAGTGTTTGGTACATAGGGCATAACTTAGATGGGAACCAATCGCTTTACCGTGTGAAGCAAGTTAACAATGGCGGTACATTTCAAGAAGAGGTATCTGAAATATATAACAATGTCTTAGATATGCAACTAGAGTACTTAGAAGAAACAGGCCCTGGCGTGTTAAACACAAGCTATACAGATGCAGATTCCGTTTCCGATTGGTCAAAAGTCGCTGCCGTTAGGATAAACATCACCTTTGATAGCAATGATGAAAACGTGCCTAATTACGAGTGGCGGCGAGTGATATCTCTTAGGAACTTAATACTATGAAGAGCGTCATAATTAAATATTCTATGCCTCGAAGGAGAGTAGCCACCGGCGCTACACTCTTGGTTTGTCTGATCTTAATGAGTTTACTGGCCTTATTGGGTTTGGGCAGTATGGAAACAATTGTGTTACAAGAAAAAATGTCAGCCATTATGTCTGAAAATAGCGCTGCGTTTAATAGAGCAGAGGCCGCTCTTCGATATGCTGAGGACGCAGCGGAGGCGGAAGCTGATGCCGCGGCTGGTATACCACAGGGTGCAGGTCCTGGCTTCCCAGCGGTCCCATACGACAATAGTTGGAATCTAGGTCCGTGTCCGGATCCGGCGGATAATCTCAATCAATGCACTAATGGGCGCTGTATGAAGCCAGCAAAAGCCTGTGTTTCAAGGTGGGAGAACAGCGCTTTTACTGGGTGGTTTGCGGTACCTTCTGGTGATTTACCGGCGAGTATGGGTTCACCAGAATTTTTCATTGAATACCTGGGTAATACTTTTAGCTGTGATGGAACTTTAAATGGCGCTACATTTTGTAGACGGTATCGTATTACAGCGAGAAGCGGAACTCCGGTACCGGGGCAAGCACAAGTGGTGTTGCAGTCTATTTATGCGACGGATTGAATACAATTAGAAAGGGGGCAAAGATGTTTCGAATGGTGAGTGTAGCCCGATCCGCGGCCATAACATTGTTAGTTTTGCTATCAGGTACGATCTACGCAAGAGGTGGTTTTTATACGCCTTCTGCGCCGGTAAGGAGCTTGCCGCCAGCCCCATTAGGTATTTCTGTCACTGCATTGCCCATGACGATGATAGTCGCCGGTAAGAACCACAAATTGTTTTTCGAAGCTTATCCTGATTATTTGGATATGAATAACGACGGCGTCTTTGAAATTAACTTTGACAATAATTTTAAATATATAGGTTTGTTTGAGTATGATGTTTGTTATAGCTATGATTCTGGAAACAACCTATTTGAGGCAGCTTCCATGTCACCGTCAGGTGAGTGCTCCGGTAGTTGGTCTGGCAACTGGTTAAACTATATGACTTCTAGCCGGATGGATATATTGAGGAAAATTCTATATGGCGGCAAACGAGAAGTGGATACTGCCACAGAGACTATTCTTCGGCGGGCTTATATACCACGGGACGGTCATTCTTGGGCTAAAACATATGAAAGTGCTGCCGTGAACGGTTATGACCTGACAAAGTTTACCCCGCTTTCCATGCCTGCAGCAGGCAGTAGACACCATTTTGGAAACTATACCGATAGTGTGGGTAGAAATTGTAGAACGATAGATACATGTAGTAACCTGCCCCCGCTCTTGACGGTGGTGACCAACTCAAGCCGATTAGTTTGGGACTGGGCTTCGACCCAAGCCCCGGTGTTACGCGCAGCTAATGCAGGCGGACCTGAAACCGATTACCAGGTACGTATTAAAGCTTGTGTTGCAGTAGGTTTGACAGTACCAGGGTGTAGGCTATATAAGGATAAAGTGGCTGGAACTGATACCTATAAACCAGTTGGCTTGTTACATGACTATGGTCAGACTGACCGCATGTTGTTTGGCTTGATAACTGGTAGCTATGATACGCCGCTAGAGGGAGGCAGACTTCGTAAAGTCATTTCAAAGTTTAGCGAAGAAATTAACCCTAAAACCGGTCAATTTACTGCAAATGCCGATATTATAAAGAATTTAGATGCCTTTAGGATTTCGGGTTTCAATGGTACAGGGCCGACAGATCACAGATATGGCCCTGGCGATTTTGATAACCCCATTTCTACTGCTTCAAACGTACAATATGATTGGGGTAACCCAATAGCGGAAATGGTGTATGAAGCGGTTAGGTACTTCGCTGGTGAAGGCTCCCCCACAGGTGCTTTTGTATCAGGTACCTCCGAGGATAGAGACCTCGGTCTATCAAATGGAGTGAGTTGGGATAACCCATACGCCGCTACTAGTGCAGCCGGTTTGGCAAAATCAAATTATTGCTCAATACCTAATATTTTAGTGTTGAGTGATATTGACCCCTCTTATGATTCTGATAACGTACCAGGCTCTGGCTTTGGTGGCATGAGTGCAGAAAATATCAACGGTAGTTCTTTGAATGTAAGTAGTTTAGCTAACACGATTGGCAGTAATGAAGGCATACATGGTTCATCTCGATTTGTTGGTGAAGCAGGTGGTACTTATGATGGTATGCCCACCAGAAAAACCATATCCTCACTTGGTAATGTGAGAGGACTCGCTTCAGAACCGACTAAAGAAGGCAGTTATTACAGTGCAGCTGTCTCTTATTTTGCAAGAATTAACGATATTAACAGTGCAACTGATGATCAGCGGATCAACAGTTACTATATTAGTTTAGCTTCGCCTCAGCCCAAGTTTGAATTTGAGGTTGCTGGCCAGCCTGTCTCGATTGTTCCGCTGGCTAAAACCATTGGCTATGGTAGTGGTGTATATGAGCCAACAAATCAAATCACAGACTATTATATCGATGAAATCGTCAATATGGGCACTGGTTATGATCCAGCCGGCCCGTTACCACGTGCAAAATTTCGAGTGAACTTCGAAGATGCTGAATATGGTTTTGATTATGATATGGATGTGATCATGGAATATGACATTCAAGTCAACGCATCCAATCAAATTGTGGTCAGTGCAAATAACATACGTGCTGCTGGTGCAGCAGTGAAGCACCTAGGGTATGTGATAGATGGTACGAGTGTTGCGGCCGGTAGTCCAGAAGCCGGGAATGTTAATTACCCAGGTTCTGGCCCTCACTTGGTCGTTAGGGATAATAATCGAACTGCTTTAGAACTTTTCCCTGTTGGAGATGTGCCTAGAGATACTGACGGTAGTTTACCGCTTTCCAGCACACTGACTTTCGAGCCTTCCGGGTCAGCAGCAGCAACCACATTAAAAGACCCCTTCTGGTATGCCGCTAAATGGGGCGGATTTAGGGACTTTAATGGTAATAATATACCGGATGATGCAAGCGAGTGGGATCGGAATGCTGACGGTACACCAGATAATTATTTTCTAGCTCAGAACCCAGGTGAGTTAAAAGAAGCTATCAATAGATCGCTCTCGTCCATATTGACTGTAGAAACAAGCTCTAGCAACGTTGAAGTTAATAGTGAAGAACTGGATGCAAATACCCGAGTATTTCAAGCCAGCTATGCAGCACCTGATTGGACAGGAGATTTGAAAGCCTATTCTATTTCTACAACGGGAACGCCCGTGCTGGAGTGGAGCGCAGAGGCTCAATTACCTGCACATGGTGCTAGAAATATTTATACAGCGATTCCTGGCAGGGGTGGTCTAAGAGTAAGAAAATTTGAGAATGCGGCGACGCTAGATGCGATGGTAAATCCTTTCCGTTTGACCCAAGCAGAGCTGGATTATATTAGGGGTGATCAATCACAAGAAATGAGTAATGGTGGAATATTTAGGAATCGTAGCTCAATTTTGGGTGATATGATCCACTCCCATCCTGTGTATGATAAGGAAACGAATACTGTATATGTGGGCGGAAACGATGGTATGTTACACGCGTTTAATGCCACTACTGGGATAGAGCTATTTGCTTATGTCCCATTTAGATCTATTAACAAGTTGCGTGAATTAACTAAGCCAGAATATAGTGACGATCCAAATGACCACCTTTATTTTGTAGATGGTGGGATTACGATCACAACGAGAGCGCAAACACCTGGGAAAAGTATCTTAATTGCGAGTTTTGGCCGTGGCGGTAGGGGGTTATTTGCGTTGGATGTAACTAACCCTGGAAGCTTTGGTGCAAGCGATGTATTGTGGGAAACGGGGTTGAATGATGAGTATGCGGGGCATATTTTACATCCTGTCACCATCGCTAAACTGGAAGGCGAAACCAACTATGAAATTATATCCGGTAATGGATACGGCTCACCTTATGGTGAGCCAATATTGTTGAGAATGAACATCATGACTGGCGGCTATTCGAGCATAAATAATGAAGAATTTCTTGGGTACAGCCCACTTTCAGAAGATTCAGGGCTCACCTCTGTTGTAGGCATTGATACCGATGAGAATGGAGCGTTTGATCATGTCTATGGTGGTGATCTAAAGGGCCGTGTTTGGCGGTTTGACTTTAACACCTCAGGTGGGACTTCTCGAGATCGAGGAAGACTCTTATTTACTGCAACGGATGCTGCTGGAGAACCACAACCGATAACGGCACCGATGTCAGCGGTTATTCATAATGATCCGAATGAGCCTTATAATTTTGGCTTTCCCTTTCTACACTTCGGAACAGGTAGCTATTACAGGATAGAAGATGTAGCAGATTCACAGGTTCAGACTTGGTATGGTTTCGCAGATCGACAGCCACCCCCGCCAGTTGGTGGGAGGTACAGGACATTTAATGTTTACGACAGGAAAACTCATGCTGGTGCTGAGCTGATGGAGCGAACGATTGAAAAACAAGAAGCCTTAGGTGGCAAGGTTGTACGGGTATTTGAAAAAGCAGCCTTTGGAGACATGAATGGCAAAGTAGGTTGGTTTATGGATATGAAAGCACCTGGCGCCACCACTAGCGGGCCTGCTGAACGTATTACGACACAGTCGACTTATCTTCGATTAGCGCGTCGTGCTTTAACGGTCAGTTCTTTTACGCCTTCTAACGATTCCTGTTCGCCGGCGGGTGGTTCTGGCTTCATTAATATAGTGAGCCCATTCACTGGTGGTCGCATTGCATCAGAGGGCTTAATTGATTTAGATGGAGATGATGACTTTAGTAATGATAGGTTGAGTGGAGCTGATGAGTTTGCAGGTGGTGTCGAGCACGCGTCCGGCGCACCTAGCCAACCAGTGCTTGTGGGTGATAAAGTAGTGTTTGGGGATACAGATCCTAAGGTTAATGTATTGAATGTTAACACCCCTGTGATTATTAAAGGTCGTTTACATTGGAGAGAGCTTGAATAGTTTTCTATATGGTCGAGAAAAACTTTGAGTAATAGGATAAAGGTAAGTAAATATGAACCCAAAAAAAAATAGCCGAGGGGTAACGGTGATCGAACTACTGGTTGTGGTTGCAATCCTTGGCATTGTTTTCAAATTTGCTTTTCAATCTTATACTGATTACATCGTAGGAACAAAACGAGATGTAGCCAAAGCATGCCTAGTGGAACTGTCTCAATCCATGGAGCGTTACTTTACCGCCAATAACTCAACCTACGTGGGCGCTAGTGTTTGGTCTTCGGATTGCCAGGATTCTGTTTCTGGTGCTTATACCTTTAGTTTTGCTGCTACGCCGACGCAGAATACCTTTAGTTTAAGGGCAACCGCAATCGATGGTCAATTATCAAAAGATGGTGCATGCAGCCCGTTAAACTTGGACCACTTAAATACGAAAACGCCTGCTGCTTGTTGGAATTAAGGGTTAGCCCAAAAACCTAACATCATGTCTTCACCAATTTGCTCCATTTGCTGTAGCTTTAATGATACTTTATCTGAAAGTTGTTTTATGTTATCGAGCTGAAACATTGGAATAGCTTGATGGCCGAGGAGGATAGGTGCAAAGAAGAGCGTTAATTCGTTTACTAATTTCTGTTGAATAAATTGGCCTGCCAGTTTTCCACCAGACTCTATAAATAGGCGGTTGATTTCTCGTTTCCCAAGGACTTCAAGCACCTCTTTGAGATCCAGGTTGTTATCTGGTCCTTTTTTACAATAATGTATTAGGGCGCCTGCGGATTCCAAGTCCTTAATCTCTGGTGTTTCTCTTTGCTCGATACTTGTGAAAATGTGGACTGTTCTCGGATGATCAAGCTGTTCAAAGATCCGGTGGTGTGGCTTGCAAACCAGGTTTGAATCCAAGAGCACAACATCTGGTTGGCGTTGAATCGGAATTTCACACTCCTCACTGCGCACTGACAGCCTTGGATTGTCTTCAATCAAAGTTTTACTAGAAGTTAAAATAGCGCAGCTGGCTAGACGCATTTTTTGTACTTCTTGACGTGCTGCTTTGCTCGTGATCCATTTGCTTTCACCATCAGCCATAGCAATTCTGCCATCTAAACTGGCCGCCATTTTAATTTGTACCCAAGGTGTACCCTTAGTGATTCTATGAATAAAGCCAGCATTCATTTCTTCAGCAATCTGTTTAACGGCTTTACCTAATGTGCCGGAGCTGCCTTGGATACGATGATGGTTGATAAGTTTTGAATCCACTAAATGGCACCTAATACCATGTGCCTCTAGAATTTTGATGCCTAATCCGGAGACCTTGGGGTTTGGGTCTTGCATTGCAATAATAACTTCCTGGATGCCAGCATCGACGATGGATTGTGTGCAAGGCGGGGTGCGGCCTTGGTGA
>JAYPYM010000077.1:1755-16845 GCA_038135915.1 Gammaproteobacteria bacterium | reverse complement strand
GGCCCAACCAAATGTATCATTTAGGTAAGCTGCTAAAGCCGACAAACACTCGCCATCGCCTTGAGGCGATTGATAAACACCGAATAAATGATGCGCTTTCTGAGGGTCATCCAATATCGTTTTCAGGCTGTCCCGTACCTGACGTTCAACCGCAGGAATGTGCGCGGGATTGCCACCGCCCATAAAGCACATATCCGGCCGCTCTCTCAGGGCAGTGCCCAGATCCTCCATGAGGGTAGCGATACCGGAAGACTGAGAAAATTTTTCACCAAAGACAGAATACTTCATATTGTTATTTATAACCTAAACACGATGATGATCAGAATAATAGATACACAACTAGCAACACTTGTTCTAATCAAATTTGATCTATTCCAACGCGACTCGAAGTCATTACGAGCTACCTTTATATCAGCCTCATTCATCAGGTCAACTTCAAATGTTTGCAGTTTGTTATTCAGCGGCAGGTGTATGACAAAAGTCGATACTTGAACCCCAAGTAGATATAACAATGCGGCCAACACTAATAGAAAAAGATCAACGCCTTGTAGCCTTCCAATTCCATAAAGAACCGATATGATGATAGCGATAGCCGAACCTGCCCAGACGAATATAAATAGAGGCTGATTATTCTGGATGATACGATCTGTAACCTGAAAAGTTTTAATAAATGCTGAGTCATTTAAACTTTTTATGCCCGGCATCACCACGATCGCATAGGCAAACAGGAAGCCTGCTACCAGAGAACATAAGAAGGTAGACAAAATTAATGCTGCTTGAAATACATCCATTCTATAAAGCCCCTGTTGCCGATTGATCACATACACCCAGGGCAAGGCATAACCCTATCATGCGTACAGTACCCGGTATCGCACTTAAGGCAATTTACCCAGAAGACAGCTGCATTGCAACGCGCGCAATGCAACTCTCGATCTTCAAACAAATCCTCAAATGCCCATTGCCCCAAAAGATCGTTACATTTTGGACAGTGCAAGTCGACAAGTTCCTCGTTCATTCTATCTCAACTCCTAAAATCCGGCTCATATGAGCCATATAAAACCAATAAACAGTCTGGGTGCCGACAGCCTATCTGCACGCGACAGGTGTTACTTCTTTTATGCTACATTGCCGTAATGGAATGCCGTTAGAACCTCTTTTCTTGCTCGGTTCATATTCAAACCAAACTCAAGCTCATTCTTTTCTTCGAATCTTGTGCTGTCTAAAGATTGCAGCAATATTCCTTGACTCACTATGACCTCCTATTTAGAACCGCTTTTTGAAAATCCGCTGGATGCTTTTGTTAGACGGTTATTTATAATACAAGGCAGAGAATGCCTTAAAAAATTATTTGTTGGCTTCTCAAATAGAAAAAAGACAAGTATTGATACGAAAACTAACAAAATAAAATACACGTAAAAATCCAGTTGCTCACTTAGCGACAATCTACCTGAAATGAAATTTTCGTAAATAACATGAACTGGTTTTTGAAGAATATACAATGCATAACTTGCTTCACCTAATAGAACCAGAGGATAAAAACTCAGCAGCCTAATAAAGCTAGACTTGTTTAAAGCTACTAACACAATGAACAAAATAAATAGTGGGGAAAAAAAACTTGAACCAAATGCAGGTTTAAACCCAACAAAATGAATAATATCATTTTTATTATTCAAAATGAGCACAATTACAGACAGTACGACCACCAAATAAATATTGTTGATCGCCTTATGAGGCTTTCCTTTATTTTCATATATCCAAATTGCGCCGGATAAACCAAATAAAAAACTGCACAAGTGTACTAGCGGAAAATAAAATACCATGTCATGCGAGAAAGAGGGGTAGCCACCGTAATGGTTATTTAGGACGATTGTCGTGAAGGAATGGGTTAAAAGCCAAAGCAATAATGAAATAACACCTAATTGTACTGATGTTAGCGAATATTTCTTAATACTGTATAAGATGAATGGAAATAAAATGTAGAAAAACGCCTCTACGGAGAGAGACCACCCCGGCTCATTTAAGGAGAGGGGGTACGGAGAAATCCAGGATTGCAACAAGGTTAAATTAAGCACTAGAGCAGTAACATTGATACTTTCATTTGTAAACACATAGATAGATACAACGATTGACAGAGCAAGTAAGTACACAGGCATGATTCTTGACACTCTTGCCCACAAATAAATATTTATAGGCACGTCTTTCTTATAATAGGCAATCCCCATAACAAACCCAGAAAGAACGAAAAAGAAAGTAACCATTTCAGCACCTGAGGCTAGAAAACCAGAAAACCCTGTTGGGCGTTTACCATAGTGAAAGACAACAACAATAGCTGCGGCTACAAATCTTAAGAATGTCAGCTGTTCAATTCTCATTTTACTACCTTCTTTTCTTTTACCTAACTGGCGCATATCACCAAAGACAAGGTGCACTCAGCGATGCGGCCTTATTCTATCCTATATTTTCAAGCAAATTCTGGTTTTTTTATAGGCGCATTCTTACGTTTTTATTGCTTTAAATACCAGCCGTTTGCCTTGGCCATCAAGGGTAACCGCTGGGTCTTGCGATAGTTGTAGCTTATTAAGCACATTTACTGAAGCCTTATTCTCTTGGTGCACCAAAGCAAACACCTGAGTTAAACCTAGCGTATTTAGCGCCCAATTAACTTGAGCTATCGCAATTTCAGTTGCATAACCTTTACCCCAGTAACTCTGAGATAGTACGTAACCAAACTCGTAGTCTTCTGTGGTTAGGTGGCGTGCTTTAATTAAACCAGCGAAACCAATAACCTTACTTGTTTCTTTTTCTGAGATAACGCAGAACCCATATGGTGCAGCGCCACCAAAGTTAAATTTACTTTCGAAGAAATCTTGAGACTGCAACAGTGTAAAAGTACCACCAGTAAATAGATATTTTGAAACATTAGGATCTGAAAATACTTGTTCATGCAAGGGCACCAGGTCATGACTTTCTGCGGACCTTAAAACAAGCCTGTCTGTTTCTAAGAATACCACTTATCTCTCCCTGGAAAGATCATTCGTCTATGACATCACTTCATAACTGGACATGATTTGTATTTTTTTCCATAATTTTTCTCTTCAGCGCCTAACGCCGCCTTAGGTTTGTAGCTGACATAGAGCGCCGGACCAATACTATCCCTGAAAGCGGCAATACCGTTTTCTTATATATTTTTTGGCCTACGGATCGCTAACTGAGCGGCTTCCAAGGGGGCTCTACAATAGGATTTTTAGTTGGTTGAGCCGGCTTGATTACAAGGTTGCTATCATCAAAGCTGGGCGGCTCATTTCTCAAGCTTCTACTTTGCTCTTGACCTTTCGACAAACTGCGGAGTTTTTCATTTAGAATGTTTTCCATTTGTCTTTTATCATTTTCTAGTCGCTCTTTTTCCTCTGTATGTTTTTGTTCTAATATCTCTAATTCTTTTTCGTGAACAATTTTTAGCTTCTCTATATCATGGGCCAGTATTTCTAATTCAGTTTTCCGTAATTCTATGTCCATTGACCGTTGTTTATCATAATTTCTAAAGCACCAAAGAAAAAAAGCATATGGTGCACCAAGAAGAATCGCGCCCAATCCTTTTAGCAAATCAATACTCGAAAGCTCAACCAGAACCGGCTTTATTGATTGCCAAAATCCAGTGCACAATATGAGCTGAGCCAGCGCAATAAATACTACGATCAACGGGCGCTGGAAATATCTCTTTTGTCTTTCGAATTCTGAAGGTGCTTCTTCAGCCATACTGTTCTCCTAAATTTGACAAGAGTATGTATACTGCTAACTGCACGAGCGAAAAAAAGTAACGTTTTTGTATCTTACGGCTTCTCTTTGCTGTTTTATCTTCCATTTATAAGAAACCATAGTAGCCGCTCCAAGACGGAATGAGATTATTGCTATAAAAATGCTTCGTTCATTTTCACTTGGAAATATTTTCGGCATCTCAATCCCTGAAACTATACAGTCCATCCTACCGTGGCGACTACATATTACCGACCAGCATACCCCTATTTTTCCCTATTAATCACTTAAAAAACACTAATGTACACCCTCTTGTAGACGATCTCCAGAAATATGTAGCTGGTAACTAAGTATTTCTGGATGCAATTTAAACAGATGAGTATTTCACTTGAATGCAACATCATTTTACAAAGAATATAATCCTTCAGCACATCCGCTGGTATCTATCTTAGAGTCTGAGTTACCGTGATATGGAAGAGTTGATGAAAGAACGTAGCTGTAGTGTTGATCATAGCACTGTTAATCGCTGGGCTATCAAGTATTCGCCACAACTCGAGGCGCCATTTCAAAGGATAAAACGACGGCCGCTTAACCGATGGACGAGACTTACATCAGAGTCAATAGCATGACTATGATAAGAAGGGGTCAATCAATCTGGTGTTAAGTTGTTATCCCTTTTCCTCTTCTTTTTCTCACTCGGGACACTCCGCGCCCCTTGGGTGTGTAAATAAAGTGGTCAAATATCTTGCATCGGATACGTTAAATACCTTATCTTGGTTGAGATCAAAAACCAGTGATTTCCGCTCTGAAATCCGAAGTTCGGACAAAAGTGTGTTCAGATCATTACGATCTACACAACCATCACTGTTATAGTCGCCCTTAATACCACTCAGATTTACCCTAATTGTACCATCGACCAAAACCCACTCGTATCCTATTGCTACTGCATCCCTGGCATAAATGGCAAGTGTGTTCTCCCCAATATGTAGAAAAGGTTGAATATCAAGGGTGAAGGGCGCCGTCTCTGCGGTTAAGTCCAAATCGGCAAACACAAACTGACCATTAACATATAGAACGAAATCATCATCAGCACCGATAGTCAGCATGGCACTTAAAATATTTCTTTTGTCACAGGCAAAGAAATATGTTTCCGATACCAGAACACCGCCCTTGGAACTCAATGGAAAAAGTAAACCCGAGCCCCGCATAGAGGGAATGCGCTCAGGTACAGTGGGGCAGCGGATTTTTTAAGAGATCCACTTTTTTAAACGGCCATTGAAAGCGCGATCATGGAACAGACGATTATTTATTATCGCTATAAAAAATAACATCTTTTATCTTAGATTTGAGAGATATTTTTCTACCTTCGAAATCCTGGCCCTCAAAAATAGCCTGTAGCTTTACCTGTACTTTATATCCAACTGAATAAAATGGGAAACCACCCCTACTTCGATTATTAGGGTTTACATAAAATACATTAGGGCTTACATAAAACACATAATGTCCAAAGGGCTCTATCACCAATACTGGAAGCTTTGATTTAGAATTAGAAACTGAAGCAGGTCTTCTCTGAATGAGTTTATTATTCCATGATTTAAAGAAGGACTTAGGCAATTGTTTATTATGATCGTTGTCAACAACCTCAATAATTTCGAATTTAAATGGGCTACTGGCCTTCTCCCCTTTAATATTCCATCGATTAATCTTAATTTCCTTGTCTGAATGGTTACTGAGTAACACGTAGAAGTTACCCGTTTGAAAAATAGTTGGTATCTCTTCATCAGTATGTTTGTTAACGATCAGCTTTAAGCTGAGATCATCTGCACCAAGCACCATGCTGCTAAGAATGAAGTTTAAAATGAGAGAGTAAATCAGAGTCATTCCTTTCATATTGCTTTCAGCCTTATAACGCTTCACTAAAATTAGAACTCGAATTTCCTTTCAGGTAAATTATTTATTATTGTTAACAAAATTAACATCTTTTATCTTTGATTTGAGAGATATTTTTCTACCTTCAAGATCCTGGCCTTCAAAAATAGCCTGTAACTTTACCTGTACTCGAGATCCGATTATGTAAAATGGAAAACGATCCCAACTTGAATCATAAGGCGACACTAAAAACACATAATGACCAAACGGCTCTAGAATGATAACTGAAGACTTTAATTCACGATTAAAAATTGAGGTTTTAGGCTTCTTTTCAATCAGTTTATGATCCCATGATTTAAAGAAACGGTTTGGCAATTGATTATTTTGATCGTTGTCAACAACCTCAATAATTTCTAATTTAAATGGCGAACGATCTCTCATCCAATTAGTGTTCCACCGATTTATCTTTACCTCTTTGTTGGAATGGTTACTGAGTAAAACGTAAAAACCAGCCCCATTAATCTCTGGGATCTCTTCATCAGCATATCTGTCAACGATAAGCTCTAAGCTGAGATCATCTGCACCAAGCACCATGCTGCTAAATATAATGTTTAAAACAAGAAGGCAAATTAGCATTATTGATTTCATGTTACCCCCAGCCGGGACGGATTTTGTGTGATCATTTCGAAAGCAAATAAGAAAATGCAGTCAAGCAGTTACCTTAGATCTATAACAGTTTATTCAAGTATAGGGGCGTTATTCTCAATAAAATAGATTAAAAACCAATAATTTAAAATCTCTTTTGAGTAGTCTATAGAAAGACATAGCTCTAAGGAGATTTCATTATTTTGAAGCTTCTAAGGAAGTATGATGTTTGCCAAGGCATACGAACAATACTAATGACCACCAGGCTGCATTCATGCTATTGCATTGTGTTACCAGCTTGTTTATTCTGAGACCTGATGTAACTGTGGTTATCTTTCATACTTATTAAGTCGACTGTCAGCCTGAGCGAGTTAACAAATCCGAGGCTCGGAGAGACTGGGGCCGCAGAGTGAAGTGGATTACAACAATAAAACAATGAAAAAGGTGAAGTCTTATGCCTCTAGTCACTCAACCCTCAATGGTATCTTCAGCAACTAGAACACTGCCGCGAGCTTCGTCTGATGCAATTCGCCCTCCGAAGACATGCTTTAGAAAATTCAAAAGTCTATGCTCGAAAGCCAAGAACTTTGTCACGTGCAACAGGCGCCTCTCTCAGCAAAGGCAAATGCATGCCACAGCGCATAGCAGTCAAACGAATTCGCCACGTATCACACCCAAAATAAAACCGATCGCTCAAGCAGTCCCCGCGCGTGTAGCATCTAGCATCGTCAAGAAACCGACCTCCAATGAGTTCACTCAAACAATGTTTAGGTGTGCCCCCAGAACAGGTGGTCCGCAAGACGTCAATGCACAATACCCAGACCCTGACATGCACCTTGATCTAGGCTCTGTCAGTGATGCAAGCAATCATATTCCAGACAGTGCTTGGGATAATCAAAGTACCCCAGTTGACGAAGCAATCCAAGACCTCTTAATTTCAAGAACAGACGCACTGTCATTGGAAACGATGGTGGATACGTCAGTGGCAGAAAGCGCCCTAGTTAGCACTAATAGTGAGACAATAGCCTTGGAAAATGCCTTGTTCGACCCTTTCAATCTGATTGGAATCCCAACTGAAATTGATGTACCAGTGATGATGAGCCCAGAGCCAAAAGCGGATTCGCAAGTTAACCCTGATACACAAACTTTAAGATGTTCTGTCAGCGTTGGAGATGAGAAACCACCTGTACCTGCTTTATTAGCCAATTTACCAAACGCACAAGGTGATGCAGCAGTTCCTGCTCAAGACACTTTCGATGTTGAAAAGGGCTTCGAAGTGTCGCTGGAAACATTTACTAGCCGGCTCAGCAACCTTGATAACGAGGGCAAGGTGCAATCCAGCCTAACTCCACCAACAGCGCTCAACAAAACAGCCAAGCAGGTAAAAATACAAACACACTTCAAAAACATCGCGAACTTTCTCTACTCTCAAGGGGAACCGAGACCAAAGTTTGCAGCCTCTTCCCTAAGACGCGCTGAAAGCCCAGGAGATGAGCAAGCATCGCTGCCAAATCACGATGAGGCCAATCGTTCTGTCAGTAGCCACGAGCATGTGAAACAGACTGATATAAAGCAGCATTTCAAAAACGTGACAACTTATCTTAAAGAACAAGAAGAAGCACAATCAAGTGCAGAGAAGCCAGCAGATAAAACTATGAACAAGGCCGCTGATGACGCGGTTGCTTGGTTAATCGACCAGTACTCTAAACGTTTGAATACGGAGACTCGAAATATGGAAAACCTTATTTTGGAGGGTGATGAGGAAGAAGTGTAAACCACCTGATCTTTTGCTCTTATTTGCTATAATCCAAACCCGACTGCATTGGGTTGATCATAAATAGTATTCATGAAATAAATTGCTTGCGATAACGGTAAATAAAGGGAATGGAGATAAGCCCGGCGATGCCTGCTAATGCAAAATGGTTGGTATAGCCAATATTTACTGCCACAATTCCACTCATTCCAGCTGCTACCATATTCATCATAACCACAATACATGACTGAATGGTATAATCACTACCTGCACACAGAGGTCGGCAATGGTCCATCATCACTGTAAACAATGCCGCCGTTGCTAAACCTCCGGAAAAATGCTCAACAATACTCAGCGTGTACAAAAGCCACATAGCATCAAACCCTAAAGGGAGAATAATCCAGGCACCACAGGTAATAGCTTGTATCACACAAAATACGATCAATGCCCTATAACGGCCCAGATATTTAACCCACCATCCGCCAAGAATAGCGCCGACTAGACCGGCAGCAAAACCAACAGTGCCAATCATCAAAGCAATATCTTCAATCGAAAGCCCCATGTCTATCATCATGGGCCTTACCATCGTACCGGACAGATAGTCGCCAAACTTTTACGTCAGCAGCACCATCACCCATAAACTCAAGTGGGGTTGTTTGACAAATTGAATAAAGTCTTTAATGTGGAGCTTTTCCTGCTCGAGGTGGTGATCTCTTTGCTCCATCATAAAAGCGGGCAGCGTGAAGATAAACATCATTGCTGCCAACAGCAACATGGAGTATTGCCATCCAAGTACGGTGAACCAAGCCAGCAGTAAACCTCCACCGAGAATCATACCTACACGGTACCCGGCAACCTGGATACCGTTACCAATACCCCTCTCATCTACACTCAATCGGCTGACTGCCATGCCATCAGTCGCGATATCTTGGGTAGCAGTAAAAAGATTCAATAGGAAGAAACCACCAAATAGAATATAGACCCTATTCGTTACCAGCTCACTTAGTTCAAACATCGACATGCCAACCATACAACCGACTGCAATAAGGTTGGCACCCAGAATCCACTGTTTTCGGGTTCCGTACTTATCCAGTGCCGGCGCCCACATAAATTTAATTGCCCAAGGTAATACCAAGAACACAGCAAAACCGATTGTTTCCAGTGCCATCCCTTCACTTCGAAGTAAAGCCGGCAAGGCTTGAGTGAAAAAGCCATATGGAAGACCCTGAGCTACATACAGACAGGCCAACAGCCCAAACTGTTGAATATTGATCATCACATCTCCCTTTATTATTTTGGTTAACTGACCAATATAATAAAGAGTATCAAAACACCATTCTAAAAGCAATTTATTTTGGTTAATCGACCAATGTATTATGCTAGAATCTAGTTAGACCATGGAGGATATTATGGGACGCCCATCTAACACGCAAAAAAGAAGAGAAGAAATCATTCAAGGCCTCTTGGTAGCCATGGCAGAAAATGGCTATTCTGGAGCGACTATCAAGAAAATAGGCGAGGCGTGCAATCTCACCCCAGGATTAATCCATTATCATTTCAGTACTAAAATCGATATTTTACATGCACTCGTAGACCATCTTTCAGAACAAATTAACCAAAGATACGCTACCTACATGGAAAACAACAACTCAGATTTAGATCGGCTAAATGCTTATATTGATTCACATCTTTTACTAGACGAAACGTCTAATCTAGACGCTGTTAAGGCATGGGTCATCATTGGTGCTGAAGCTGTGCGAGATGATTCGGTTAACAATATCTATCAGTCAATCGTTAAGAATCGACGAGCAAGCTTACTCAAGCTTATCTCTAAAGCCTATAGCATCAAAACAAAAACAGCAGGATTAAACAAATTAGTAGCAACTGTACTATCCACGATTGAAGGCTCGTACCAACTGTCAGTTACCTGCTCTACCCTATTTCCTAAAGGCTATGCATCTGAAGCCGTAAAATCATTGATTGATAGTTTCATCTCAATCAAACAATCGTCTCAATACAAGAAGTAGTATCACATAAAACAATAGTAAAGGTCCTGAAAAGAGTAACAGAAGAGGCCACAAATTAATTTGCATTAAAAAAGCGGCAAGCGTATAAATAATGATTGCCGCACCAATCATTGCAGAAATCCATGCTGCTTTTCTAAACATTCCGCTCAGGGTTTTGAAACATACAATCTGCAAAACAATATAAGCAATAAACGAGAGAAACATTAAAGTAATCATGGTGCATCAATCGCTAGCAATTATACGAGTGGCGGTAGTTCAAATTCCACTTCCTGAGGCGCCTCATCAGGTCTCGTACCATATTCTGGTGCGTTCTGACTGTTGGTGCTATTCGTTGACTGGTACCTGCTGACTCCCAATTTTGCTAGAAGAGCAACCCCGGTAAGCGTAACGATGCTGACTAAATAACTGCTATTCTTACCCTTAGATGTTGGGTACTCAGGTACGCCATCTTTGCACTGGCCAGCATCCACACCAGGGCAATCTCTTATTGTTGCTGCCACACTTTCCGCAACCCTTAGGTTAGTAGATTCAACATTGTCTGCACAGTAAGATGCCTGCAAACTGTCCATTAAGGCTTGAAGCTCTCCAGGTGTCAGTAAAGATATATCTCCGATTTTCGAGTCAACCTCAGCACCAAGTGTTTTTAGTTCGCCTAGACATTGCTTATATGGGTCAGAATCTGCAGCTGGTAACACATCGCATGGGACTGTGGTTAACTCTCGACACGATTCTTGTACATCCATGACTGCTTCAGCACATTGAGGGTGCTCTTGCATAGCATCTTTATCACACATGATTCTGGACATTGCAAAGTCTAGCTCTAACGCTTGATCAAAACTCTCTTCACCTAAACCATTCGGTAAATTTTTAGGTAGCAAAGAGTCTGGACACGTTTCTTTTAGTTTGTTAAATGCCAGATCACAGGCGCTCTGTTGATCCATTGGCGAGAGTCGTAGCACCCTAGGTGTAGTGTTTTCTACTAAGCCTTTAGCGCCTAAACCCTTGTTCTGGCTATGACTAAACTGGAGCGTTAAAGAATCTGCTGCTAATAGCCTTGTTGTGGAAATATGCATGTGTCGATGACCTTTTTTGTTGTTGTATCACTCTTGAGCAAATGGATTGAGACCAGATAAATTTACCCCTTTGATCAAGATATTTCAAGATTATCTATAGAAAGCCTATATATCTCGTATATTATAGGTAAACCATTTCTTCAACACATTAGAAGTCTGAATAATTTTTTTTGATTTATTAATGACTATTGAACAGATCAAAACATCGAGATCATCTTAAGTAAAAAATATGTCAAACATCCGCCTGATCACTCTAACAAATTTGCAACCTATCAAAATTTAAATTTTATCACGTTTCACTGGCTTTTTTGGTTCAGCATTTTATTGTGCCTTCGAATGATATTCATGATTTCAACCCTATTCAGCGACACCAAAAACCTAATAGACTTGCTTTTTATTTGTTATGCACAGACTTCTCTATATTCGACCAAGGCTTTCTCTACTACTGGAATAATGCGCCCCCTTTTCGTCCATGGCTTGATAGCAGAAGGCAAACGACTTAACCAATGCCGATTAGGTCCAAAATGACTCGACCGTTTTCTTGTAAGGTGTTGCGTCGTGGGCATGTTTTTCTGACTGATCACAGTCAAAAAGTGTTCCACCTCCGCCACTGAAGCAAACTTTAATTCAACACCAAGCATACTAACGATGAGCATGGGATAGCCCTTGCAAGCAATAGCCTTAGGGAGTGCTGGTTCAAACTCGTTAGCATAAATCCATACCTCATGATCTAAGTGCTTATGAACCCAGAAACTCAAAGGCGTTTCTGTATACTCTGGGTTATATTCAATGCGCCATTTTTTCATGGTATGGCACTGCTAACGGTTCCAGCACTAGACGCGCTAAAGCATCGCTGCCAGGGGTAGTTCTGCACGTTACAATTCATTAATCACCCCAACTATTTCCAGTTCCGCTATTTTGAGGGTACCACCAATAAACCAAGCTACTGAGCCGATAATGACTCCTTTCACGAGTCATATTGTAATAGCCATTCTTAACCTCGCAACTTGAATTAACTGTTAGGCAGATTACTCAAATAATCTTTTCTTAGACCTAGGCATTTCGAAAGCCTATACATTAACAGTGTCAACGAAAACACAAGCGATGTCATTACTAGATGAAAAGCATCGTCATTACTTGAGTTTTGAAAATTAATAGCAATAATATCCCTTTTAATGGAGTATGCGAAAAACCATAAGGCGACAAAGACAGATATGACCACAATGAGAATTTGATACGAACTTGCCTTTTCTTCTTTTTCAACCGGCATATATGGCGGATAGAAACTAGATGTGAGAATTTTGTTGATAACAAGGAATACCAGGGTAAAAATCCATGGAAAAGTTTCAATATAAGAAAGCAGGCCTGGATAAAAGTGAAAAGCAACCAAAATTGGTATGGCAAATACCATCCAGGAATAATAGATGATTTCTTTGATAAGCATAGTTAGTCTGCCCAACAGTTTATTCTACATTTTGACGACTAGATACTACTGAATATTTTATAGCAGTATTTTTCAAAAAAAGAATGCATGTTTTTCATACCGAAACAACTTAGGCAGGCTGTTGTAACAAGCTCTCTTAACAGAGAACGACCTGACTATTCTAATGATTGTAGATAAGCCTACGATTGAAGGAATTTTACATCTTCTCATTGTAGGCACGGATTTTCATTGCCATGTGCCCAAACTGGTGTAACTGCCAGCAGCACACCGGCTTCATTAAATTGGAGACCAAGCCAACCTACCCAAGTGCAGCCTTCTTTTTCATATAATGCTAGATCGGTATGCTTGCTCAAGATTGCCACTAATTCCTGCTTGCTTAAATCGCCAACAACTTCGGGCAATACTGCCATTAATTGTTTTATTGTCTCGTCCAACTCGTGAACCTGCTGATCTCGATAAGTGTTCGTTACCCCTTGATCGATGGCGCCATACAACCAGACAGTATTGCTCCCAACCAGCAGAACGATGAGTAACGCAATGATCCATTTCATAAGCTTTTACTTTATTCAGTAAGACAGTTTTCACTTGAGTTTTGATGCCCATATAGCTAGATTATGTTTCATCGATACCTGAGATATCTGATCCTGTGGGATTGGCTGAATGACTTTATCATGTACTAGCAAACGATAAATATATTCAATTTTTTCTGTGGCAGAGTCTGTTGGCTCGAACTCCACAACACCCCTGCTCTCCCCATACTTCATCCCTTCAATAATTGCCTTTTTCACTAATTCCTTTTCATTTTTTAGTTTCTTCATAACCAAAATTCTCCGTGCTTAGGCACGCCTGCTAGAGATTATAACACCCCGTTAGGGTGCTAACCTCCATTTTTCTGGGTTAGACAGATATGATTAAATACTCGCCAAAGCCAATATACAGGCTCAAATATATCTTTTTAGAAATTTAATTTTAGCTTCTACCCATGCTCTTGAATCCGCTTTTCTAGCGGCCCTCATTTCTTTAAATCTTTCCATATTTCCTATTTTCATAGGTACCGAACTAGTCATTTAAATATCGTTGAATTAAATGGAGTCTGAAAAATTCAGGATCTAAGGGTTCACCCGTGGCCTGAGTGAGTAATTCTGCCGTGCTAAGGGTTGAGCCCTTAGACCAAATATTTTCTTCTAGCCATGCACTTACGGGAGCAAAATTCAGTGTGCTAATACAAGTTTGAACATCAAGGGTTTTACACATCGCAGTCATGAATTGAGCAGCGTACATTGCACCCAAGGTGTAGCTAGGAAAGTAGCCAAATGAACCACTAGTCCAATGGATGTCCTGCATAAATCCATCAGAATAGTTTTCTTCAGTTGAGAGACCGAGGTATGCCTGCATCTTTTCATTCCACATTTCAGGAATATCTTCAACATTCATCAAACCTTCAATCAAGGCACGCTCAATATCATATCTAAGCATTACATGTGCTGGATAAGTTACTTCATCCGCATCCACGCGAATGTAGCCTGGTTGGACTCGTTTATAGAGCCCGATCATATTACTATATTCAAAAGCAGTATCGTCAGAGCGATTAAAGAACGTCTTTGCAAGGCTTGCTAAATGCTTAACGAACCCAGGGCTACGCGCCAATTGCATTTCAAAAAACAAACTCTGACTCTCATGAATGGCCATTGAACGAGACTGTCCACTTGGGAGCCCAGCTAGTTTTTTTGGTAGACCTTGCTCGTAGCGCGCATGTCCAGTTTCATGAATGACACCCATTACCGAAGACGTAAAATCTTCCTCATCGTAACGAGTGGTGATACGAACATCTTCAGGCACACCACCACAGAAAGGATGTATACTGACATCAAGACGTCCATGATTGAAGTCAAAACCTAGAATACCCATTAGTTTTTTGCCCAGCTCTGATTGTTGTTTAATGTCAAACGGGCCTTCAGGTTTTTCGATTTTTTCATTTTGCTGTTTTTCAATAATTTGTTGTGTCAGTTGTGGTAGCCAGGATCTTAGTTCACCAAAGATTTGGTCTAGTTTACTTGTGGTCATTCCAGGCTCATAGAGATCCAACATCGCATCGTATGGACTCAAACCAGTCGCCTCAGCACGCATCTTAGCTTCTTTCTGTGAAAGTAAAACAACTTCTCTGAGATTCTTTATAAAGCCATCTTTATCATTTTTTCTTCGCTGAGTACGCCATTCATATTCACATTTCGAACCCGCAATTGACTTGGCTTCGACGAATTCAGAGGGCAATACAGTCGCCTGAAGCCAGATACGCCTGATTTCTCTAAGAGAAACCAATTGATCGCCATTCAGATGCGCTTTGTGCGCTTCAGCTTGCTCAATCCACTCAGCCATTTCCGGTGCAGTTAATGTCTCATGGCATAGCACAGCAAGTTCGCTCAACGCTTTGGAGCGGGCGTCGTTACCACCAGCAGGCATCATCGCTGCCTGATCCCAGCCACAAATCGCTGCTAGATGTTTATAGTTAGCCAATTTTTTAAATTG
>JAYPYM010000077.1:0-1745 GCA_038135915.1 Gammaproteobacteria bacterium | reverse complement strand
TAGGAGAATCAGTGATTATTGGTAATATAGCCACTATGACACCCCGTTAGGATGCTAGCTTCTATATTGGATAGCTAACGTTAAATTAGAAAACTGCTAATTGACTTTAGTACAGGGTCAAGTAACTACAAGCTATTCAATGGGTATGAACACACCACAGCAGCAGCCTTTCAATTTCTTTGGCACAGGATCTTAGACTTGAGGAAGTCCTGATATTCTGATAAAGAGCTGGTGATGGTTACAAAATCATTGGCCGCATCGATGAGTTGAACAGCGTTATTTTTGTTGTATCCATCGTCATTTAACTCAATAAGCAACTTATGAGTGGACGGCAGTGAGGAACTAAACTCAAATAATAGACTTATGGCGTCTTTTTTCCGTAGACATTAGCGCTTCCCTACCCTATGATTAATTTCATACTGATATTATATACGGATGCCCTTACTCTACGTAAAATCACATTGCAGGATAAAAAAATGAGCCAACCTATAAGCGTTTCTCTTCCAATTCCACCAGCGAACATTGAAACCAATGCCAACCAGAATGCTAATGAACACGCCAATACCACACTAAACAACATAGATATCATTACAAAAATGCAGCAAAACACGCTTTGAGATTCGAGAGGTTTGATGATTTCAAGAACATTTTTTCAGCTATGAGTGAAGCTGCTAGGGAGCATGTTATGCCTGAGGTTAAGGCTGTTTACGGATTTTATGGCAAAGGCCCACTTGCAGGCTTATCAGACAACCAATTGTTTGAACAAGCACAAAATGAAAGTGACGAAATTTCAAAGCCTGCTCGAAAATTATTGATAAAAAATTCAGTTCAGGTAGATCAGATGGAGAGCACCTACCAGAACAGCTTAGAGACAGAGGCCTTTTCGGTGGGCCAAGGAATAAATAATTCGAGCCAACAATTGTCAATTGGGCTTTAGCGTCACCAGAGTCAGAGCTTAAGAGTGCCGTCGACAGCCATATCGATCGAGAATGGCGATCATACCTTCCAATCTATCATTCTATTGAAAGCGGTAGTTCGCTTAAACAAAATCTGCAATAGCGGATGGTTACTTTTATTAGAGCACAGCAAACAATTTTAGTAAACTTAGGAAATCAAAGCGATCCAGAAATTCTTGGCAGAAATGATTTAGTTAACTACGCGATTCAAATGGCTTGCTATGCAAGGGGCGATCACCCTAATGATTTTCCAGCTTTGTGAAGTGGGTGCTCTTTCTAAAGATACGATAACCTTTAAAACTGATCATTTGGTAGCCTCCACCAATGTGAAGGCTCAAAGTATATCAAGGGAAACGGGTAGACGCGACAGAACCCTTTTAAATACTCGCCTCTAATGCCGAAGCAACAGCTAGAAAAACTGCGCCTTCAATGAAACCGGTGTTTTTGTGAAAGTCTGAACCGGTAAAATACAGGCCTTTCTCACGGTTTGCTGAGTTCAAAGCATACCCATTAGTAGAAAACCCTTTCCCACGATTCCATGGAGACCGAAATAATTTTAATGCCTCCCGCTCTTCTCGTGAAAGGGTCATATCAAAGGCTTTTTCCATGGCAACTGTAAAACACCGGGTAACTTCACCATCATCAGCTGTTTGTAGCAGATCGTTCCAAGGATAAAGGATCGCATAACAAACACCAGATGCTTCATCCTTTTTAAAAAACATGTTACTGACTTTAGATACATCGTCTCCAACTTCAGAGGCACCTATAAATATTCGGTTGGTGTTAGGT
>JAYPYM010000076.1:11525-16868 GCA_038135915.1 Gammaproteobacteria bacterium | reverse complement strand
GCTCGAGACACTGCGTTTGAGTGTGGCATAAAGAACTCCTACCGCTAAAGTTGTCCCACTGTAACATGCCTACTCATAAACATGCCCACTCATAATTTGTTTCTTTATTGAACAAATTCTAGATTTGTTCAACTATGCGGTCAAAATAGGTTTTCAAATATGTGCCTGGTTACTTTGCCATTGATGGAGCTTAGCAGTTTTTGTCTTCTTTTGTATCAACAGACATTGAGTAAAGCACTTAAGTTTGGTAAATTCATTGGTAAGTATAAAAAAAATGAATTCAAAATAACGCTTTTTTAAATATATTCAAACGGGCTGATAATAATGAAAAAAACTTCCAAATGCTTCGTATATTCCGCTTTATTTTTGAATCTCTTTGTTTTTACCGCTTGCACGGGACCTGAAGATAGTGATGCCGATTCTGGCAGTGACTTAGCGACGTTTGAACGTTCAATCAGTCCTTCGGATCTTTCCGGTGTTTGGTTATTGGAAGGGACTGCAGATACTGGCGGAGCGAGCTTAATTTTCTTAAATGAAGCGCAGAGGCTAGCCGCTGTAAATGTGCCAACCGACCAACCTCCCCTGATACAAAGTACCGACGCTAATACGCGGATTAGCTTGGTGTTTCAGGTGTTGCCAACTGATGACCCGAATACCATGAAATGGACTTTATGCAGCAATGAAGGTGGTATTCTTCAAAGTGCCTCAATTAATCGTATTTTCGGTGTCGATAATTTGGACTTATTATTGGGTCATTCGAACTATTTTTCCTTTCGAGCCAATGTTTATCTTTTCTACCCCATTGATCAAGCCGATGCATTGCTGGAGCTTATTACCAGGGAGACGTTTGATCTCCTAAAAACAGGTTACATGCCTGTAACAGTTGCCAATAATTCCTTGACGTTAGATCTGACTGCTTTAGGTCAATCAGAGGGTATCCCGCTCACTATAGAAAATGATTCAGAGCTGAGTTTTACGGGAAAATTAGAAATCGATTCTGGCATTTTACCGGTTATTAGTAACCTAAATTTTAATGGTACAGCAACGGTTAAAAAGTTAGCGTCCCCGATTGGAAGCCCTATTGGTTTATTAAATCATGAAATAGAGAACAATGTTGCTGCGAGTAGTCATCCTATGTATTGCTTTATAGCAAATGATGAACAAGGCATGGCTTATTATAGAAATGAACAGGTTCCTTTTCCTTACAGTTATTTGGCTCTATTTGCTTCAGGTGCGAATGAGGGTGCTGATTCTGTTTTTAATACAGAAAAGATAGTGTTGGATGAAGTAGAGATGACTAGTGCTACTTTGCAGGTTTATTTTGATGATGAAGAAATTGTTGAAGAGTATTTTGATGATAGAAATCAAGAGGTTAACAATACTATCTTTGGTGTTAATTTTCAGGGGCAGTTTACAGGTGAGTCGGTTAACCCTGACACTTTTTTGAAGGGCTTTTCTGGTGAATACGCGACTGATTTTAATTTCTAATCAGTCTATTTTATTGCCAAAACGCTTGGAATAGGGCGGTGACCTTCTTTATCGCCTTTTTCAGATACCACAGTTTGAGCGCCGTCTCTTAAGCTAAATTGAGCAGAGCCTGAGTTGTCTAAATTCAGCACAGTATATGCGCCTTGATCAAGGAATAGTTGAGCGAAATCTTCGTATCGAATGCCTTTGTTTCCAGTCAGTCGTACTTTAGTGCCGGGTTGGATCGTGATCAAATGAAGCTTGCGCCCATCCTTAGAGCCGATACCTGAGCGTGGCACACTTGTTTTCTCAGAATTCGCATTTCTTCTACTGCCATTAATTACAGAACCATTCTCGGCAATAATAAAACCAGAGACTGCACTCTCCACAGGGAAGCCTTTTTCTTCAAGTGCTTTTAGTTTTGACTGAATTTGACTGTTATTCAGAATTTCTGCTCTGCTTCCAGAAGTGTCATCTTTGAAAAATACGATGCTATCTAAATAATCGGTTTCTTTATTGGGTCTATCAGAGGGTGAAATAACTACGCCGTCACTGATGAGTAGTCCTGAATTAAAGGTACATGGGCGTTCGTGAAGATGGTCAGAGAACCCTCTAATTTCAAACCAGTTAGCGTTAATTAACAAGCGTGCATCAATTTTATCATGCCACTCAGTGATTGAAAAAAGTGGACTATCGTAACTGGTACAGGTTTCTAATTGGCCTGTTGTTACGCCATTTTTAGTTTTATGTTTTTCGTCTGTTGCTTGGCAGCTTGTTTCCTGACATACATTAGACGATTCACCGTTCGGGTGATTCCAAACTTGTGTGTCACAAAATTTGCCTTCTTTGTTTGCATAGCGACGAATATCGGGTACGAAGACTTCAGCTTCGTCTAGGTCAACAATAGCGTGATGAGCTGAGATAGTAACTACTCGATTATTGTAAACATATTCGCGCTCAATGACTCCGTACTCAATATTGGCAAGACTTTTTTCTCTGGTATCGGTTGCTAAAACGCTTGTTGCTTTATCAAAGATAGGTAACACGAGAAAAAAGTATTGACCTAATTTAGCTAGACTGGAGTTTTTCGCAAGGCTTTTTTTAGGAGATTCAGAGAGCGCTAAAGACTTGGTATTTGTCTTGGGTTGGGTAGTGATTATTTGTTTCATAATAAAAGCTAGGTATTTGTATTTGTTAGCTAAATAAATCCAAATGATATCATAACAGTTTCTTTCAGGGAATAATTTGGTAAGAAATCTTGTTCCCATAATTAAAAAAGCTATTTTCTTCTACGACCACAAATCTAAACAAAATTTAAATATTATTGATCGAAGTCTTTAAATATCTTGTGCTCTTACAATGCAAATAAATTTTTGACCTTATCTAAGTTTTAATTCCTATAACGTACAAATTAGATAATACAGGGGGTAAATGATTGAGCATAGTAGGCAATTACAGCGCCGGTGCGGCGCAAGCTAATATAACAAGGCAATTTTCTCAAATAATAAATCATATTGATGAGATAACAAATTCTGCTCAGGCAACGGCTACTTATCAAACCCAAGTCGTTGAAAACTACTTCAATGCTTTAGATGCAGCATTGGGCGATGCTCGTTTTGATGGAAATGGTCGATTGGTTGGCGGTACCCTATATGAGCAAATGAAGACGCATTTGGCGGAACAGCTAGGTTTAAATGTCAATGATATTGATGATTGGATGCTGGTAGTCGGTGAAGATGGTGAAATTTTAGGTATGGCTATAGAGGGATTCTTTGGTGGTGAATCAGGGATCATACTCATTGAAGATACCCAAGGATTTATTGACCAAGAGCTTTTTGCTCAGTTGGGAGGGATTACGTTAGAGGATCTAGGTACCAGGGCATTAAGTGGTACCGTATATCCAGAAACTAGTCTTTACGGGCAACTAGAGAATGCACAGAGTCTTAGCGGTGGAGATTCACAGATTGTTGACTTAGAAACGCGCATCGCGGGGCTAGAAACAGCTATTCAAACTGATAGTTTGAAGACTTTTAGTGATTTGGCTGGTTTTCTAGATATGGATTTTGAGTTTGATCTCGATGTTGAAACTGCCTTGAGGCCAATCTCCGTACATTCAGCTACGGATTATACAGATTATTTGGGCCCGGGTTCTGATGCAGTGTTTGATGACAATGGACGGTTAATCGGCGGGACGCTTTATGATTCAATGATGAGTAACATTTCTCAGGCTACTGGTATTCCCACGATTGATATCCAAGACTGGATGGTTGTATTGAGCGACGATGGTACCGAAGTATTGGGTATCGCTGTCAATACTTGGGAGGGCAACGGTTGGACCTTGCTCTCAAACGATCAAGGTATGATACCGCCTGAATTAGTCTTGGGACAGAATGGGAGTCCCGGGATAGGTGGTATTAACGTTTCTGAGCTTCGAACAAGATTAATTGGTGACGGTACCAACACTGGTGGTTTGCTCTACGAGTTAGAATCATACATGAATCAGTTGGGTGATTTGAAAGCTGACCTTGTTCTAGATCAAATGTTTGCATTTGGTGCAGAAAGGGAGATGCTACTACGAATCCCTGAGGGAGAACGGACAGCGGAGCAGAATCAAAGAATTGCTTATTTAACAGAGCAACTAGAAGTATTGGCAGATGAATATCTTGAGCTGACGGATCCCAATGGTGATTACCAAACTCATTCCCATAACTATGCTGGGACTTATAGTGGAGATGTAGACTATCTTGAGCATGAAGCCTATTCGAACGCGGATGATCGAGCCATGGCAATTCTTTATGGAGAGCGAGGGAGAAATTATGGAGGATCAGTCGATCCAGATAATATGTTTGCTCACTTTGATGTTGACAACCCGGATCATAATAATGACCTAACTGGCTTTGCTCAATTTGATGTAACTCAGCATCGATACTTTGATCGAGTAGTTGCTCTTGAAGGTTCGGCTGCATTTAGTGAAACTTTTCCCCATGTTGAGTTTGAGCAGGAGGTTGCTGGTAGCATAGCAGCAACAGAAAGAGCTATTGAACTATTTCAAGACCCTGATTTTACGATTGAGTCATTTGAAGATATTTCTAGCGTTTTTGATGTATCTGGTGGGGAAGGAACATTTTCACCTTTAGTTAAAGAGCTCAGTATTGATTTTGAAATCTTTAGAGAGATTATGCCTGGAACAGGCTACACAAGAGAGATTCAGATACCAAACCATGAAGACTCAGATGTTGAAATGGCGATGTTGTGGCGTCTGAGTCGCGGCCATCATGTAGATTATATTGCCAAAGCACTAGGTCATGGTTCTGATCTATCTTCCGGTACATTGGTTGATAGAAATAAGAATGGAGAGGTTGATGGAGAAGACTTTCTTGGTGTGATCAATGAATTGTTGGAACATGGTTTGTTGGAGATGTCTGCGCTTGGTAAGATTCTTGGAGAGGAGCTAGCGAATCTGGTAGTGGGTAATGCTGGTGAAAGAGCTTTGCTTTACTACGACAGAAGCCCTCATTCTGCTTCAGCAGCTTATGAAGGTAACGGCATTCTCGGTTGGATTGAATTGAAAGCGGCTGGCTTAACGGATTTGGAGGCAAGTCTAATATTAAGGCATTGTACTGGAAATGGTTATGTGTTTTTTAGTGCTGCTGAAATTAATGAATTAGTAGATCGTGGCGTATTGAGTGTGGATGGGTATGGTAATATTTCTATCACGGAAGACGGTAGAAAGATGATCAGTGATTTTCAAAAAATGGATGCTAACTCTAATGGTATTATCACTCGCGAAGAGTACATAGCTGCTTTAACGGACCCGAGAAGTGAATTCTACATGGAAGGACTAACTGAAGAGCAAGCAGGTTATATGTATGATAA
>JAYPYM010000076.1:5623-11515 GCA_038135915.1 Gammaproteobacteria bacterium | reverse complement strand
CTCTTTGGTTCCACCGGGTCTGATGGGGTTACATTTGAAGAGGCTTTTCTTACTGGGCCTACTGAAGGTGGGAGTGCTCAGTATTATGATTACTTGATGGAGATCGGACTATTTCCTCGAGATGGTGGTTCACCCACTCAAGACACGGTGAATGACTTAGTAGGACTGGGTGTACTAGAGCCAGTAAATGATGAAGCAGCAGACTTTTTTGTTGAAGGTCAAGGCTATAGATTCTCAGATAGTGGAAGAGATATGCTAGATGAGTTTATTGCAATGGATAAGAACGGTGATGGCTTGGTTATAAAGGAAGAGTATGTTCAGTATAGAATAGAAAACGGTGGTCATTCGGAAGATAGTGCTTTGTATGAGCAAGCCTATGAGGAAAATTTTGGTGAAAATCTAAGTGTTGGCTATACAGAGACTGGTGTTATCGAGGGTGTTTCCCTAACCGGGTATCTTGAGCATAATCTGAAAGAGGGTGCTGGGCGAAGAGCTATAGATCATTTTGATACCAAACGTGGTAGTAGAAATGATGACGAGTTGAACGGTCATGAGCTGGAGAATGCTGGTTTAGACACAGATACCATACGAGTTTTAACTAGAGGAACTGGCGATAGAAATGGAAAATTGTCTGAGCAAGAAATACAAAATTTAGTTGATCGAGGGATTATAAGAGTTGACGCAAATGGCAATATAGCTTTGACAGAGCTTGGCGAATTGTATATGGCTGAGATTGGTAAGATAGACCTAAATGGTAATGGTGTTATCAGTAGAAGTGAATATATCTCCGCACTAACGGATCCTGATAGTGAATTTTACGACCCTAATATTACTAGGAAACAAGCTGGATATATGTATGACAACTTGTTTGGTCCAACTGCACAAGATGGCGTTACATTTGAGGAGCTTTACCTTTCAGATGTTGCAGCCCCTACTGCTGAGCTGCCAGTAACCTATTATGTTCCATTGGCAGCATTTGGTGTGTTCCCAGCAAGCGGTAATCCTCCATCTGTGGAGCAAGTTGAGCAATTGGTAGATTTGAACATTGTTGAAGCTGTAGACGATAAAGATGCTGAATTTTTCGTAGATGGTCAAGGCTATCGTTTGACTGATGATGCCAAAGATAAGATTAATGCATTTTATCAAATGGATTTTATGGGTGAGTCATTCCAAGAAGTAGAAAACTTATTTAGAGAATTATTTGGATTGGAGCCTTCGGAAGAAAATTATTTGAAAAGGTATTATGGAGATGCAAACGGAGAATTGGATCATGCCGAGATCGAAAAATTAATAGCATTAGGTATTCTGGAAGAAGGAAGTACACCTGACGATATTAGGTTAACAGATTTTGGTAGGGAAACAATTAGGGATTTTATTATAACAGACAGGAAGGAATCCACTGATGGTATAGCAACGAAGTCTGAGGCTGAAACAACCTTTAGGGACCTCGGTATATATGATGAGTTTTTGTTTGAAGAAGTTTTCTTTGGTGGCTCTGAGATTCTGGGTGATGGATTGATTTTGGATGATGATGCAGATGGTAGGGTTACATTAGATGAGTGGTTAGACTTCGCGACTGATAATCGACCCTCAGCATAATGCAACCAATATTTCGCTTATCGATAAGAGCGAAATTTACATACTATAGTTAGAGAGTGTTAAGGTGAACGTTCGACTCTCTTTCTTTTGTTCCATTCTAACCAGCTGAAAATTCAATTGAGGTGCAAACCAAAGAGTGGTTTTTCTGGAACTATTCGGTGGTCGGATACGTTCAACTCTTAATGCCATAAATTTTCCAGTTTTTGTTTCTATTAATTCTTTGCCTGTCACTTCAAACTGATGAGAACGAATTTTCCCTTTGTCTACAATAGGTATTTCCATTTTCTCTTTACCAGATGCTAGCAAGCATTGAATGGCTAGTGTTTCAGATAAACGGTCAAGATAGACTTCATTGTCAAGTGTCAGAGTTTTTCTATCCTTGTTTTCCTCATAAACAACAGATGTAAGGTCAGGGGAAAAATCTAATAAATAGCGCTTGTCTTTACCCAATCCGGTTCGCTCATAGCGGTAATGGATAGGCTTTATATTACAATCTTTTAGTTCAAATTGAGATATTTCTCTATTGGTCAGAAATATGGATTTTGCAGTGAGCTCCATGCGGTACTGATCTCCACCTAAGTGCTTTAGAACCCTTTTGCCTGATCCACCAATAGCAAATGAATCGGACTCCAATTTGTATTCAGCGGTGAAGCTTTTAGGCGAGTAGTGTGGGGCAGTATGTTCTGATAAAAAATTACTCTGATTTGTGTTGCTCACTTGAGTCTCGTCTTTGATTGCATGTTCAACATGTTGAGCAGCATCTGTCTCAATGGCTTTTGAGTTTGGCATAATGGTTATTGCGAGTAAAAAAATTGTCGATAGATACTTTAATTGCATTTGAGACGCTCCTCCTCCCAAGCCTTTTTTAGTGATACCTCATCATATTGCATACCAGTCTTAGGTAGTTTACGACCATCCAGCTGAACTTCACCTGAATGAAACGCTATCCGCTTATTTGCCAGCCATGTGAGGCAAAGTGGGTACAGGACCTTTTCTAAAGCCTTTACTTTTTGCTCCAAAGCTTGTGTCTGCTCTTCATTGAATTGAATATTAGCTTGGATTGGTGTTATTGCTTGTGCAATGATAGGTCCGTCATCTAATACTTCAGTGACTAGGTGAACGCTTGAGCCGTGTTCGCTATCTCCAGACTCTAGGGCTCGTCGATGTGTGTTAAGACCTTTATATTTCGGTAATAGCGATGGGTGTATGTTGATAATTTTGGATTTAAACTGATTAATAAATGATGCAGTCAGTATCCGCATAAAGCCAGCCAAGATGAGGTAGTCAGGCTGATAGCTTTCAATACAGCTGCTGAAGGCATTGCAGAAATCTTCCCGGGTGTTTGCTCGTTGATAATCCAACACCTCTGTTTTTAAACCTATATCTCTAGCAAGGGCAATGCCTTGGGCCTTCGGGTTGTCTGAGCAAACAGCAACAATTTCAATATTGAGCCTTGCAGAAGTAATGGCTTCTGCAATGGCTTGCATGGTAGTCCCGGCCCCTGATAATAATATGGCTATTCTCATTAATTCTATTTCCTACTGATGTACAGTGACCAGTTCGCCTGTTGTGTCTTCAGTGGATTTTTGGTCAACTACTTCACCAATGAGGTAGGGTTTTTCACCCAAAGCAGAGAGCTCCTTTAAAGCGTACTCTGTTTGTTCGGGTGCTATGCAAATAATGAGGCCGATGCCCATATTAAAGGTTCGATATAGCTCTTCGAAGGAAATGTCTGATAATGAACTAAGCCAATTGAAGATCCAGGGCGTTTGCCACTGGCTGGCTTGGATGCGTGCCCCTTTGCCTGCCGGTAACATTCTTGGGATATTGTCGTAAAACCCTCCGCCCGTAACATGTACCATACCTTTCACAGTCACTTTGTTTAATAGCGCTAGCACTGGTTTAACATAAATTCGGGTGGGTTTTAAAAGCTCTTCTGATAAGTTATAGCCCTCTATTTGACTGTCGAATTTGAACCCTGCATCTTTGATAATCTTTCGAACTAAAGAGTATCCATTGCTATGTATGCCGTTGGAGGCCAATCCTATCAGCTGATCGCCAGCTTTGATTTCGTTACCGGAAATAATTTTATGTTCTTCAACGGCGCCAACAGTAAAACCTGCTAGATCATATTCACCTTGTTGGTACATGCCTGGCATTTCTGCTGTCTCACCACCCACCAGAGAGCATCCAGCTTGTAGGCAGCCTTCGGCAATACCTTCAATGACTTCAGTTGCTGTATTGACGTCGAGCTTTCCTGTTGCGTAGTAATCTAAAAAAGCTAAAGGCTCGGCACCACAGACGATCAGGTCATTGACACACATAGCAACGAGGTCAATGCCGATACTGGTATTTTGGTTAAGCTCCATAGCGATCTTAAGTTTTGTTCCGACGCCATCAGTGCTGGTGACTAAAACGGGGTTTGTGTAGCCCTTTGGTATTTTAAACATTGCGCTAAACCCACCAAGGCCGCCTAATACCTCAGGCCGTAATGTTTTTTTTGTCGCTGGTTTGATGCGTTCGATGAGCTCATTGCCGGAGTCGATATTCACCCCTGCCGCTTGATAATGATTCATATTGTCTGAGGACATGTTAGCTTTTTTTCCAAGTGTCAAGTAGGAAGTATCGTTTAAAAGTTATGGGTAAAAAGACTTCCGGCGGATTATAAGCTGATTGGGATTAAAAAGCCATAATAGCAGTGCTAACTCTTTATTCGTTGTAGGGAGAATTTCAGCATTTATCGTTGAGATCTTAAAGATAAATGCAAAAAATGGCAATGAGCCTATACTGATAGTGAGTAGATTAAAATATCGATGAGCTATCATGGAGGCGGCTTTTTGCATGCAGGTCAAGCGGTTCGAGACCGTAAACTATGGCGAAGAATAGACCACGAGCTGTCCCAATATTCTTTATTTGGATCTCTAGGGCAATTTAGCGTTTTAACCATTCTCTTAGTACCTGGACAGCTTTGGACCCATTACCCAAAACTTTCCGTAGCTTTGAGCTTGGCTTTAGTGGGTTTCGTAATAGCAAGGTTTATTGCCTACCTTAACTTTGATCAGCTGTACGGTAAAGGTCCGTTCAATTGGCGAAAGCAGTACACGCTGCTTCATTACGCCCAAAGCGTGGTCTGGTCATTGCTCAACTGTTCTACAGTTTACATCTACGGTCTTGAGCCGATCGCTTTCCTCTGCACATTGTTCACGTTTGGCCTTACCTTTATGAATGTGACATTGTGGGCACCATATAAGCATGTAAATCATGCCCATATGAGCATCATGATCATACCAGCCATTTTAGTGTTTTTAATGACGCAAGATATGTATGGTGTGTTTGTTAGTTTAATTATCACACTATTCTTTTTTGGAGTTTGGAAGCAGGCTGATTTAATCCACCATCGCTTTTGGATGCAAGTGCTAAGTACTCACTCAGCCAGAGAAGCATTGCGTGACTTGCAAGTAGAACAAAAGAAGTCGGAAGATCACTTTGCAATTGATAATGTATTTCTAGCTAATTTGTCACGAGAAGTGCGTACACCAATGAATAACGTTTTAGGTATGTTGACGTTACTTGGTGACAGTGAGTTAAATTCCGAGCAAAGGAGAATGCAAAACATAGCAGTCAGTGCCAGTGAAAGTGTGATCACCTTAATCGATGAAATATTGGATTTTTCAAGAATCATGTCTGGTTGCTTGGTACTTGATTCAATTATTTTCAATATACGTCGATGCGTCGACGAGACTGTGAATATGCTTTCACACTTGGCTTATTCAAAAGACATAGAACTTACGTGTATTTATGATTTAGATATACCTCTAAGAGTTCAGGGTGACCCTAAAAGAATTTCTCAAGGTATTTCTAATATGGTTATTTATGTATTGAATAAGGCGGATCCAGGGGAGGTCATTATTCATATCCACTTATCGCCGAGTAGCTCTTTAGAGGGTCAGCTTAGGATTCAGATTAAGTGCCCATCTATCAGGCTAGAGTCTTGGGAGTTGAAAGAGCTGCAGGATCTCTTCGATGCTCGATTGGGTGTCCATGAATTTGCAAACCTAAATCTTGGTTTGTCTATTTCAAAGGGTGTGGCTGAGTCGATGGGAGGCAGTGTTTCCATTTCTTATAGTGAAGACATGGGTTTGGTATTCGGATTTACTTCAAATATTATTTTGTCGACACAACAAACATACCGATCCAGTATTCCAAAATCATTTGTTAAAAAACGCGTGCTTTTGGTGAATGCAGATGGCGGAATTCGAATCGCTTTACATAATGAGTTAGAGTCTTGGTTGA
>JAYPYM010000076.1:3665-5613 GCA_038135915.1 Gammaproteobacteria bacterium | reverse complement strand
TAAGCGTTGCAAGTTATTCGAAACTGTGCGAGAGATGGGTGTCCTTTCGATGTGGTTATTCTAAATATGGGTACGACTTACCAAGGGAGCTTCAAGCTATCTTCTATTCTTGCAGAAGATCCAGCACTTAGCGGTATAAAGCAGCTGATCCTATGTGCGCTTCACCAACGTGGAGATGCAAACACCATTGCGCATGATAAAAAAGTGGACAACTGCGTGTTTCTTACCAAACCCTATACGCGAGGTAACTTATTTTATGCGCTCTCGGTTTTGTTTGGTGATCAGGCAGGTTCTAATTTGTATGAGGCAGAACAACCTTTTCAGCTTGATAAAAGTCTTAAGCCCTACCGAATTTTATTAGTGGAAGATAATAAAGTGAACCAAATGGTTGCTAAGGGAATTCTTAAACGTCTGGGTTATGGTGTCCGTGTAGTTAACAGTGGTGAAGAAGCGCTAGGTATTTTAGAGGATAAGATATTTGATTTAATACTGATGGATTGTCATTTGCCAACTATGGATGGTTTCGCTGTTACGAAAGAAATCAGGCAGCGAGAAAAATCAAAAAATTGGCGAACAGTAATTATTGCGGTTACTGCATCTACAGTTGAAGGCATTGAAGCTAGGTGTTTTGCGTCAGGTATGGATGGATATATGTCAAAGCCTATTGATTCAGAGAAACTTGAAGCAACACTGAGGGTATTTTTGGAGTCTGCACCCCATAAAGAAGGTGTTATATACACTCATTTGAAAGATGAGCCAGCCAGCAATTCTGATGAGCCTCCTTTGAATGATCATTTGGCCACTAGAAAGCCGAATTAGAATTTATATGATGGGGAGTTAGACTTGTAAACAAATTAAATGTTTCTTTCTGACCTACTACCATCATACCAACTGCTACTCTGCCTGGTACTTTTTGCTGATATGTATTTGTAATTGTCCATGCTATAAATGGATGATTATTGTGAAAAATAAAGCAGTGCGCTATGTTTCGAATTAATGTTACAAGAGATCAAATTTTTCACTCAAATTTCTTCAAGTTGACAGCTAATGATAATCATTTCATGATTGGGCTATTAGTTGATACCTATCATTTGGGAGACACAATATAAATGACCAACAGCTTTTCTACGCCAGATTTATATGATGAGTACATAGATAGCGTGCAAGTGCTGTCGCCTATATTGAAAAACTTTGGTGGTAGGGAAAAGTTTTGTGGGGAAATAGTAACCGTCAAATGTTTCGAGGATAACTCTGTCGTTAAAGCGCAGGTGGCCGAACCTGGTTTGAATAGAGTTTTGGTTGTAGATGGAGGTGGTTCTTTACGGTGTGCGCTTTTAGGTGATCTGCTGGCCCAAAAGGCTGTCGATAGTGGTTGGAGTGGTATTCTTATTTATGGTTGCATTCGAGATGTGGATGAAATCAGAAAAATGCCAATTGGAGTTCAAGCAATAGCTTCTATTCCTAAAAAAAGTGTTCGAAAGAATCGAGGCGATTTGAATATTGATGTGGACTTTGGTGGTGTCCTCTTTAAGCCGGGAGCATTTTTATATGCCGATAACAACGGTGTGCTTGTCAGCCCGAATAATTTGTTATCTGGTAGCTAATTTAGTTCCAGCTTGGAAAGGGTAAAGTATTATTGATTTGTTGTTTAAAATAAAAAAGTTAAAACACAAGTTTGATCAGTTTTTCAGCTAGGAGGTGGAGATGTTAAAAACGGTAAAGGTAATGGATTTTATGGCGACACAGTGGGTTAAGTTTTCGCCGGCTGTAGACATCTATGAGGCCATTAAGGTTCTGCTTGAACACCGTATTTCAAGTGCGCCCGTAATTGATGAATCTGGAGAACTGGTGGGTATTTTCTCAGAGAGTGATTGCTTAAGAAGAATTTTAGGTTCATCTTATTTTGAAGAGCAAGGTGGTGAGAACACAGTTGGCCACTATATGTCTA
>JAYPYM010000076.1:0-3541 GCA_038135915.1 Gammaproteobacteria bacterium | reverse complement strand
CCCTGAGTTAGGTATTGTTGAGGCGGCAGAGTTTTTTATTGCTAATAATCGAAGGCGAGTACCAGTGGTAAAAGACGGGAAGGTAATAGGGTTGGTGAGTAGGCGAGATATACTCAGTGCTGTGATTGATTACTGAAAGATGGCTTTGTAGTAATCTGCAAAGCCATCTACTCTTATGCTGCCTTTTTCAGGCAGGCACCTCAAGGTAGTAAGTGCTTGATCGCTTCTTTTTCTTCCTGTAATTCTTTCTCGCTAATTGTCATTCGTTCTCTGCTAAAGTCGTTGATCTCTAGCCCTTGCACAATTTGCCAGTCTCCGTTTACGCACCTGGTGGGAAAAGAGTAAATTAGGCCTTCTTCGATGCCATAACTGCCATCAGAGTAAACAGCCATACTGACCCAATCGTCATCGCTAGTGCCTTTAGCCCAGTCTCTCATATGGTCAATCGCTGCGTTAGCCGCTGATGCAGCGCTAGATGCGCCCCGTGCTTTAATAATTGCCGCGCCGCGTTGCTGAACCTCAGGTATAAAAGTGCCTGTATACCATTCATCATCCACTTGCTTAATACCAGGCCCCTGACTTGTTTTCACCTGATAGAGGTCTGGGTATTGAGTAGATGAGTGGTTGCCCCAAATGGTCATGTTACTAATCGACGAGATATCCATTTCAAGCTTATTGCCGAGCTGGCTGATGGCTCGGTTATGGTCAAGGCGAGTCATTGCGGTAAATTGTCTTGGGTTGATATCTGGTGCGTTTCTTTGGGTGATCAGCGCATTGGTGTTGGCTGGATTACCCACTACTAAAACTTTAATATTTGGGTTTGCATTATCGTTGATTGCTTTTCCTTGAGCGGAAAAAATAGCTGCGTTGGCTTCTAACAAGTCTTTACGCTCCATACCAGGTCCTCGAGGTCTGGCACCTACTAGAAGCGCATATTCCGCATCTTTAAAAGCGATATTTGCATCATCCGTTACAATAGTTTCGGATAATAGAGGGAATGCGCAGTCTTCTAGCTCCATAGCTACGCCTTTTAAAGCCTCTAAGGCTGGTGTAATTTCCAATAGTTGTAAAATAATAGGTTGATCCTTACCTAGCATTTCTCCCGCTGCGATTCTAAATAAAAGCGAATAACTGATTTGGCCTGCAGCGCCAGTTACGGTAACGCGAACGGGTTTATTCATGGAGCTTCTCCTAAAGTGATTGGTTGTATATAGCCATCAAAATGCCGATGAATAGGCCGGCGAATAATGCCATAATCACTAAAAATCATCAATTGAAATTATAAAAACAGGGGTGAATCGATATCAAATAGTAGGTAGTGAGGCAATAAAGAGGTATTTTAGATCAGATATCTGTATCTAACTGGTCGCCAGCGTTGCTATTTGAGACTAAGAAATCTTCAGCGTGAGATAGCTTGATATACTCGCTAATCTCTTTTGGGTGTGGAGTCGGTCTCTTTTCATTTTGTCTCATGCTATTTTGTTTTGATTGTTTCTCAGCATTTTGGCCAACTTGTTCTGGCTCATCATCTAAGCTATCAGGCGTGTCTATTTGTTGTTTATTTCTTGTGCTTGAATATTTGGTTTCTTCAGATGTCTCTTCTTCTGGGTTGAAAGCTTTTGCTTTTCTAACCTTAGTTGTGGCGCTTGGTTTTTTAGCCATAGAGGTGTTGGGTCTGTTGGTATTGTTTGGTGTGATATTCATGCTTGCTACTCTGTTTACAATGATGTTGTATTTATCGACACCATCGGCGCTAACTTTAGCAAAATATCTTCGCGCTTTAGCAGTCATTTTGCAGTTTGATCTGACTTGAAATTAAGTTATATTACAATGCTTGTTAGTTTTAATATTTCCGATAACCTTTACCGAAGAGTGTCAAAGTAAAAGTGAATAAAGTCAGTGATCGAATAGAAGCAAAGATCAGGTCGTCTTATTCTGATAGCTTACTAAAGTTAGAAAATGAAAGCCATTTACATGCTGGTCCCGCTTCGGAAAGTCATTTTAAACTAACATTGGTTTCGGATCAGTTCAAGGATGTTCGCTTGTTAAAAAGGCATCAAATGATTTATGGCTTGCTGGCTGAAGAGATGCAGCAAGGGGTTCATGCCATGTCACTGCATTTATACTCAGTTGAAGAATGGCTAAAAGCTGGCGGGTCGCCTCCGTCGCCTCAGTGTAAAGGTGGTTCTCAAAGCGCTGTTTAGTTAGTTTCAGCGATCTGAATATGGTTCTTGCCTTTGCAAGACATTGTTAAGCGTAATGATTAAAGTTGTAGGACAATAAGCATGAATGTGAACTCTAATGAAGGCTCTTTTGATCCTGGGCTTCCTGAAGCAGGGACCTGGACCATACTCGCGTTATATCAGTTTAAGTCTTTTCCTAATTACAAGGATGTGAGAGTAACGCTTCAAAGATTTTGTAATAGCATCGGCTTAAAAGGTACTTTGTTAATTGCGCTCGAAGGAATTAATGGTACTGTTGCAGGCTCTGAAAAGGCAATCAGCGATATAAAAGAATTTTTGTCGTCCGGTGATTTGGGTGTCGCCTTTGATGCAATGAGCTTAAAAGAATCGTTTAGTGATGTACAACCCTTTTTACGTATGAAAGTGAAGTTAAAAGAAGAGATCGTTACATTAGGTGTGCCGGAGGTTGACCCAAACAAAAGCGTAGGTCGATATGCGAATAGTGAAGAGTGGAACGAGTTAGTTAAGGACCCGGAAACGCTAGTAATCGATACTCGCAATGACTATGAATACCAAGTAGGTACTTTTGATGGTGCGGTTAACCCAAACACTAAAAGCTTTCGAGAATTTCCTGCCTATGTGGAGAGCAATTATAAGCCGGGAGATTACAAGCGAGTTGCAATGTTTTGTACTGGAGGCATTCGGTGTGAAAAGGCAACATCCTATATGTTATTGAAAGGCTTTAAGGAAGTTTACCACTTAGAAGGAGGTATTCTTAAATATTTAGAAGATACACCTGCTGAAGAAAGCTTATGGCAAGGCGAGTGCTTTGTGTTTGACGATCGGGTCACAGTAACGCAAGATTTATCGCCTGGTAGTTATGATATGTGTCATGGTTGTCGTCGACCCATTACGGAGTCAGATAAAGCGCATGAAGATTACGTAAAAGGTGTCAGTTGTCCATATTGTGTCAATGAGAAGAATAGTGAGCAGAAAAAGCGATATGCGGAGCGTCAAAAGCAGATGGATTTATCTGCTGCCCGTAATTGCGCTCACTTAGGAGTTAATCAACGGACGAAATCAGCGAAAAGTGGTTGATGCTAAATTTAAGTGATTATAAGAAGTACAAAGTTAGTCTAGCTGTCTGTTTTATCTGTATTCTGGTATATGTATTTGGGTTTGTTTTTTCTGTTAAGTGGATATATCAGTTATTAAGTTTTGGGTGGAGCCTAGAGGTTATGGAGCTTCAGCCGCATCGATATGTTACGCCAATATTCCTGCATTTTCATATTATTCATATAGGCTTTAATTTAGCTATTTGGTGGTATTTTGCAAAACAGCTTGAAACCTTGTGGGGG
>JAYPYM010000075.1:13447-17039 GCA_038135915.1 Gammaproteobacteria bacterium | reverse complement strand
GCTGTCACCTTGTCAGCCAACAAGGTGGTTTCTCTCTCTAATCTTGGGTCGACACCAGTGACATTTGCCGGATAAGCTTTATCGGAAGCATAGGCCAGAGAAGGTCCATGAATACGTGGTGCGACAGCTTTCACACCAGCAAGACCTGATATCTGTTGTATTAGGCTATCGGCTTGGTCAATCGTTTTATGTAAGGACGGTCGAACTAAATAATCAGCATGGTGAATCTGCACATGCCCTGTGTGGTCACTGGTGAACAGCTCTATCATGTTGTTATAGCTACCTTCACTTAGTGACAGTGTAAAGGATAAGAGCGCATAACCGCCTGCCATGCTAACAATTGTTAAGATGCTACGGCGTCGATTTCGTAAAATGTTTCGAAAGGCAAGCTTGTATACCAGACCCATGATTAACCCACTCGTTCAAACCTGGATAAGAACGACAAATATGTCCTAGAAGCGTTTTTTCAGGTTACGCAGTGTAAAGATATTTTCATCTAACGCCATATCCAAAGTCAGCTCAATATATTGAACGACTGTTTTATGCCCTTCTTTAAAATGGGGCACCATGGTCATGGTAGCCGGCAATCGTTTTCCAGAAAACTCTCTTACACCGGTAAAATATAAAGTACGTACTTTTTCCCCTTTTTCATTATAGTAGCGCTCTTCTATTGGTAGCAAAGATTGCTTTTCAAGCGTGAATTCAATTTTTGACCAAATCGTTACCGTCTCCTCTTTTGGTAACAGTATCAATTTATAATATTCACCTAAGTCTTCTTTATTCACGTTGTACTCTTTAACCAAAGACACTTCTCGAACTAAATCGTCGTTGGTAAAGTCAGACCCCATCCAAGATCCCATCATCATTGATGGCGGCACTTTTATCACTTTATTGATCTTCGGAAAATAGTTCCACATTTCATTGCCTAACTTCAACGTCGCAACACCTCGATCCTTTTTTGGCGATAGCACTCTGATAAAGGTATTCTCCATACCTTCAGACCAAGTCTCCATTTTCAGCGTACGTTTCCAATGGTTAGTTTCTATACGCATTTCCATGATCGCTTCAGAATTATCCGAGCGATATAACTCATCCATCTTTTTCAACAAATTCAACGCTTGCTGATCTGCTCTTAGAATACTGGGCACCACTATAAAAATTAATAGCCAAACGAGTCTCTGCATCATATATCCACACCACCCTAGAAAATGGTATTTGATAATCTATAAAAAGAGAAACTACTAGCTTGAGGAGTCTTGTGCAAGGTTGGCAGTACAAATTCGTTCGTTTACTTCAACCGATACAGATTTCTTACATGGTGCAGGCGACCTTTGGTACCCTAACAGTATCCTGTAAAAGCACACTGATTCACTGCCGAAATAGTAGCCCTAGACTGCATCAGCATAGTTGAGTCAGCAGTGATCCAAACACCTGGTCGACCTGGTCGCCGGCCAAATGGGTCGTCAACGAATACTGTAGGATCAATGTCCTCCATCCTCATAGCAGGCCGAGGCTCACCAAAAAATATACTATTAATAAAGGGCACGCCTGTATCCACTAAGTAGCGAACACTAATCGTCATGATATTGGCATCTTGTATATTGATACCGGAGGCTTTAACGAATGTTGGATCCTCAGCTAATAGCCCCTCATTAGGAATGTAACAGCCCGATTGAGGAAACCCACCACAGGGGCTTCCCGGCGCCACTTCACCCCAGTCATTAAACTCATCAGCCGACGGGCGAACAACGTTAATTTGTACTTTTGCAAGCTCTGTAGCTGGCAAGCCCGAACCATCACATGCTATTCCTGTCGGTAAAGGGTCAAATGCCGCCATTTTACATCGGACCGTCATTTTTATTTCACACAACCCATCACAACTGTCTGCATCGTCATCATCTGGCAAACTAGCAAGTTCTGTAGCGGCCGACTGGCGAGCGCCCATAAAAGCTGCATACTCTAGATTGGATTTCGCTTGATGAATCAGGCCTAAATGAACGATACCCATGCCTATAAACATCAAAACAGGGAATACAACCATGGTTTCTGACATAGCTGCACCTAGTATTTTTCTCCTAGGGGTATCATTCGCTTTCAATATTGAAATCATAAATCACGGGCCTTCATTGAAAATCATAACGACTGTTTTATCATCCTTACCACCCGACTTTTCACTCTCTGCTATCAATGTCTCGGCTTTGTCTGCCAAATGAAGTGATTGACTAGACACGATATCTTTAATTGCTTCATCAGACAATTGATTGGATATACCATCAGTCATCAAAACCAAAAAATCGTTTTCCTTCCAATCCCACTCGGTGATGTCTGGCAACACTCGTTTACCAGCACCGATCGCTCTCGTAACCAAGCTCTTTACACCATGCTGCCGATGCACTCGCTTAACATGGTCTTTCGTCAATTGAGTAATCACATTTTCTCGCACACGATATATCCGACTATCGCCAACGTTGTAACAGAGCACTCGCTCTTTCTCAATTCTGGCAAGCGCTAAAGTGCTGGCCATGCCTCTTTCCAAGTCATATTGCATCGAGCTGTTATACACTAAGCTATTAGCTTTCTCGATGGATTGATCAATGTCAGCTGCTTCAATTAGCTGGCTCCTGAGTTTTATATAGAGCGTCTCTACTGTCATACGAGACGCTTTTTCTCCTTTTGGTTGACCACCTACACCATCGGCTACTGCAAAAATACCATCGGTGGGTAAAGCTAGAAATGCATCTTCATTACAGCTTGACTTCATACCTATCCGGCTCAAAGATACTGCTTTAATCATTGATTTATACTCGTATTGATTTATTTATTCTTCATAATATCAACTAGTTTTTCCAGATGAGTATGCTTACTTTTAGGCTTTCCTCGCTTCTGCTCCCCCTCTACAAATTTCGCCAAATCAGCTAGCAGATCATTTACGCCCCTACTGTCGAGACTTTCTGGTGCTGTAGCTGTGAAATACTTCATATGCTCTTCCGCATAGATCAAATATATGGTACCCAGATTATAATGAGCTTTTGCATTTTTTGGGTTGAGTAAAATCACCTTCGAAAAATACGCGATAGATTGCTCATAATCGCCTTTAAAAAATTTAATGTTTCCCAATCGGTACAGAGCGTGCTCATCTTCATCTGAATACTCTTCTAACACCTGCAAAAAAATAGCCTCTGCTTCGTCCATTTTAGTGTCTCGGTAGAAACGCTCTGCTTGAGCCAACAACCTATCCTGCTCAACCAAATTGGTAGCTCCTGGTATTTGCATACCACCCACAGACTGACAACCAACCTGAAAAATGAATGACAAAATTAAAGCAAATCTACGTAAGCTCAAGTTAGGCTCTCCAACGCTGATACCAAACCAAGTTAGAACTAGACTTTGTATGATATTCATTACCCGGCGGTACAAGACCAACCACTTCTTGCCAAATTTGCATTGCCTGTTTCGTGTTCACATATTCCAACCTCAAAGCTTTCCTATAGAGTCGTGTGGGGTTTTGATAAACAATATAAATAGAAATCATTTGCGAAAAATTTTTAACAAAATAAAAAAAAATTTTTAAAAAATGATAATCTAAAATTTA
>JAYPYM010000075.1:1588-13437 GCA_038135915.1 Gammaproteobacteria bacterium | reverse complement strand
CTATCGCTAGCTTTGCAGTCATGTTTTCACCAATTGACAAAGCTTTTTTCCAAAGCTTATAGGCTTCATGGTAAGCACCTGATTTTTCCGCTTTAGAACCTTGATTGACGTATTCTTCTGTTACCTTAGCAACCACTTGGTTTGCATATTCAGAACGCTTTTTACTGCCAAAATAAGCTTTTTCACGCTCTAGAAAAACACCCCAATGCTTGAATGCCAACTCTTTATCTCCTAAAGCATGAGCTTTCGCACCTTTTAAATATTCTTTATATAAGCCTGCCAGGTCATCATATTTAGCTTTCAGGTTTCTCCGAACGCCAACATCTAGGTTGGGCTTACTCCCTAATCGCTTGAAGTCAGAAAACAAAGCTTCAGCCTTGCCGTTAAGATACTGCCCATCTGAGCTAGCGATCAAACTGTTCGCCTCAACCGCTTCTGCAGCGACCGGTTTCTTATTCTTACTAGCTTGACCCTCTGCAGAAAAGCTTTTCCGTTCAGTAGATTTGATCTGACGATCATCATATTCAGTTTTAACTAATGCCTTGGGTGGTGCAGAAGGCGGTGACAATGGTTCAATCATTGACGACCGGCGAGTTTCTTTAAGTGTATTAGTGCCAATTGAGCGCTGCGGTAATAAGGGTGAATTTACTACCTGCGCAACTTGCTGTGATGTGGCCTGAGCAGAACTAACTGAAGATGACAGATTCGTCTTATCAACACCACCAAACACAACTGTAGGACTTGATTTGGGAAGTGGTTTCTTCTGCGTAAAAGCTTGCTTATCCGGGATATTACTGCTAATCACGCGCGATTCTAATTGTTGTTCCGTATGGCTTTGAAAAGCATGCATCATACCGAAAGCAATGACCGAAACCATAACAAACCCACCCATCACAAGTAATGGTTTCTTTTTTCCTTCAAAAGCATTACCAATTGACGCTACACCAGCTTTTTTAGCACCACTACTATCTGTAAATGTTAGAACAACTGTTCCTATCCTTATTTCATCACCTGGATTCAAAATTGTCCGGCCCACTTTTGAGCCATTCACTTTCACCCCATTTAAGCTTTTTAAATCATGTAATACGAACTGGCCGGACTGAGAATCTATTTCTGCGTGCTTTCTCGAAATGGACTTCCCAGTTAAAACCAAATCACATTCTTGCCCGCGACCTAATGTAAAAGGAAAGGATTGCAGCGGATACGATTCCCCAGACTGATCCACTAAAATAACATTTTCTAAGCCTTCATTATTCTCTACTTCAAGCTCTGTCCAAACTTCTGTATTTTCACTCTGCCAGTTTTCTAACGGATCGTTTGCACTCGGGATTTCTTGACTTTCCGATAAAGTATGTATATTCATATCGACGACGGGCGTAGATTCTGGGAGGAAATCTTTCGGGTTACTATTCATACATTATCCTTATCCAAATCAGGCAGCAGATGAATGTTTGCCTCTGCGGCGTTTAGACCACCAATAACGCGACTAAATAGTATCTAGCCGCATTACCCATACATGACCAATTAGTTTTTTTAATAGCCATGAACCTATTCAATGGGCTTGATAAAATGGCAACTACGCTACGTATAAAGGCACTGAAAATACACAGAAAATATATACATATTCGAGATAACTGTAATTGCCCACTTCTATACAATCTTCTTATTTTTCTACATGAGCCATTCTTATATCGGATTTTTCTCCAGCTTAATACAATCTACCGAAAAAGAAAATACCTAGACCAATCTATTTAACGCTTAAATATCCGATGTTTGCTTTGCAAGCTATCATTCAAATCTAAGCACTTGCTCTGTAGATATCCCTGTTTTCCTGGCATTACCACTGGCTAATTCAAGTACAGCCTCTGTACCTTTAGGCGCAAAACACAATCTATAGGGCTTCAAATTCTCTTTAATTCCCAATACTCTCCCTTTACTACCTAAAAACACTGCATCAATATTAAAGCGCATACCGATAGTATGAATACTCGCACAGGGCGTTAGCAATAATGCTTCATTTTCTCTAAGCCCGCTGCGATTCAAGAGGCCGACAAAACGAGTTTTCCATGTATCGGCAATATAAACACGAGTATCAGTTAGCATTTTCTTTATACTTAATGTCATTTGTCTCATGCGCTACCTTCACATTCTAATTCATCAATTAAGTCATTAAGAGTCTCATCATAAGGACGGGTAAAGCATCTATTTCCGCAAGTTTCACTACAATAACAAAAGCTATTAGCATGAAAAAAATTGGAAACAGAAAAGCCATCATTGGGATCAGCATTTTAACTGGTGCTTTACTTGCCATTTCCTCTGCAATATTAAATCGTTCAGATCGACGCTGCTCAGCTTGCGGTGCTAATACCCTAACAATCTCTCCACCAGTTTCTTCCGCTTGATTCATCGCACCTACAAAATTATAAATGGTCGAAATATCCATTCGATTTGCTAAATCTTGCAATGCTTCGCGACGAGATTTACCAGCTCGAATTTCCCTCAAAAGCTTCGCAAACTCCTCTTTAACCGGCCCGGCAGGCAAACTAGCAATAGCTTGTGCTAGTGAGCTTGAATAGTTCAACCCGGCTTGCATCGATAACACCAATAGATCCAATAAAAATGGGAAATCTTTTGACACTAATCTTCTTCGGTGCCCTATTCTATCAGATAACCAAATATCCGGGTAAAACAAACCTAACATGATGACCATCGCCAATACAATTAGCGCCTCAGGCCCTAAGGTAGAGCTCAGTTGATAGACACTAAATACCAGAACAAATGACACAACGGAACATACAACCTTCAAAGTCACAAATTCTTCAGGCATGATCGCGTAACTCAATCCAGCAGCACTCAACCGCCCTCTCAAAACTTGCGAGTAACGCTCACTCATCAATTCTTTAACTACATTAGAAAAAAGCAGAATGATAGGCTTAAATAACCGAAATAAAAAAGGTGGCCTATCTCGCCAAACTTCCATCTCTTTGGCATGAGGTCTGTTATGGATGATCAGTTTTACAATCGAATAGGCACCCAAACCAGCAGCAAGACCTAATAAAATTGGCGGTAAAAAGCTAGGGACTTGAAACTCCAAACCCAGAATAAATGCCTTTATTTCCTCAAACATCAATAGACACCACTTTTTTAATCACCAATGACCCCAAGAAGGCCAAAGTAAACATTGCACAAAGCCATATGTGACCAAGGCTACTTGTAAACAGCAGACTCATTGACTCCGGCTCAAACTTGTAAAATACAAAAGCCATAACTAATGGAAAAAAAGTCGCCAACCTGCCCTGCGCTTTACCCATTGAAGTTAAAGCTCGAACCCTACCTTCAACCCTAGATTTCTCTCTCAGAGTTTTTGCAAGGGTATCTAACGTATCTGCTAAGTTACCACCAACGGCACGAGAAATCTTGATGGCTGAGTTCATCAAGACCACTTCTTTTTTCCCTATCCGATTAGCCAATCCATCCAGGGAATCATTTAGATCGTTACCCACTCGATATTCAACAAGAATTTGGGCAAACTCAAGTGCAATAGGATTAGGCTGATTTCTTACTACTTGTTGAATAGACTGAACTAGATTCAAACCAGACCGTAAAGAAGAGGCTAGCGCGAGTAAGGTATCTGGCATTTGATAGACAAAGGTATTAGATCGCTTTACTTTCATGTAACGTAATATGACTGGCGGAGTGAATAGAATAATAGCAACCGCTATGATTGCGACAGCCATATTTGTAAGTATAAAAATTAAGGGCCCTAACACACCTGCTAATGCCAATGTCATCGTTAAAACCTGCCCTGGCTCCAACATCATAACAACATCTCGAAGCCCTTGGTCAACTTGAACTAGAAAGTTTCGACGATAGAGCCTGAAAAGGTCTCCTCCAACATACTTTAACAACACCAATAGGAATAATGTAAACGCTAAGATGGAAACAAAAATAACTGTGCGTGGACGCTGACGAGTGAAGTCCAAAATAGGCTGAAAGTAGGCATATATAAACTGAAAATCTAATTCCATGCGTCACTCACCCCTGGAATTTGAATTTCAGTCTCTCTAAAGATGGATGTATCTAGGCTTGCACCTTGGCTTAGATTTTCTCTATAGAACTTAGGCACATGCCCTGTTGCTCGATACTCTCCAATAATGCGCCCATCTTCATCATTACCCGTTTTAACAAACTCAAAAAGCGGCTGCAAAATTATTTTCACACCATCTATACCAATCACTTCTACAATACTGGTGACTTTTCTACTACCATCCATCAGTCTGCTTTGGTGAACCACTACATCTACCGCAGATGTAATTTGCTCTCTAATAGCTCGAGAAGGTAACTCCACACCAGCCATCATAACCATCACCTCCAGTCGACTTAAAAAATCAGTAGGAGAGTTGGCATGACCTGTTGTCAAAGAACCATTGTGTCCAGTATTCATTGCCTGCAGCATATCCAAAGCTTCACCTCCACGGCACTCACCCACAACAATCCGATCTGGCCGCATTCGAAGTGAGTTAATCACTAAATCCCGTATGGTTACCTGCCCCTTATCTTCAGCATTTGCTGGCCTACTTTCTAACGAAACCACATGAGGCTGGTTAAGCTTAAGTTCAGCTGCATCCTCTATCGTGACAATACGCTCATTTGAAGAAATAAAGTTCGACAATATATTTAATAAGGTCGTCTTACCTGAACCAGTACCTCCAGAGATAACAATATTTTGCTTAAGCTCCACTGCTGTTTTCAAAAAGTGAGCCATATCTTCATTAATGGAACCAAACTCAATTAAATCATCGACATATAATTGCTTTTTTGAAAACTTACGAATGGTAATGGTTGGACCATTTAACGCCAGAGGTGGAATAATTGCATTTACACGAGATCCATCCGCCAGCCTAGCATCTACCATTGGCGAGCTTTCGTCTATTCTCCTACCTAAAGGGGACACCACCCGATCAATAATTGCCAAAAGAGATTGACTGCCAGTAAAACGGCTTTCCGCAAGCTCAAGGCGACCATTTCTTTCCACATATATTTGATCCGGTCCATTCACCATAATTTCCGTCACCTCCGGGTCATCAAGCAAAGGTTCGAGTGCCCCTAAGCCAACCGCCTCAGCAACTACTTGTCTTTCTAGCTCTTCTCGTGATATTTCAGCTGGAATTCTGTCAATTCTATCGCGAATAATTTCTCGAGTGGCTTTACTTGCTTCCTCACGCAACTCCTCAAGAGACATACCCTCAAGATTATTCCGTTTTCTAAGATCCAGATACTCTAGTATTAACGAATGAATGGTTCGTTTAGTATTTATCAGCTCTTCGCTTTCTTGTATTATTTTTGACTTAACTTGTGTCCGGTCTTTATTTTCAAAAGCCTCTTTTGCGGTGCTTAAATCTGATTTAGTGACAACTAGCTTTAAATCTCCAAAAACTAATTCCACTCCTTCTGCCAGGGGTATGTTATCTACCACTCGCTGACCTTCTATCCATGTACCATTCGTACTGTTTTTGTCACTATAGAAAATTTCATTTTCATTAACACTGATTTCACCATGAAACCTTGAAGCCAGGGAATCGTTCAAGATGACATCACAATCATCACCTCTACCAATACTGTATTTGCCAGCACTAAAGGTATAACTAGCTCGATTTTGGTTCTGATCTAAAATATCAATCTCTAGCATCATGGTTCCCAATCGTTAATCAAATATGCTCCAACCACGAGCTTCTTCCACCGCCTGACTACTTATTTGCTCAAAGTGATCAAGCATCTCATGGTTTCTCTCACTATCTGGATCAATCAAAAATGGTGTGACAAATACCACCAGCTCAGTAGTTCGTTCAACAAAGTTTCTAGATTTAAATAGTTCACCCAATATAGGAATCGCACTCAATCCAGGCACCTTACTCAACGCCTTTGAATCATCCGCTTGTAACATCCCAGATATCACCATTGTTTGACCATTCTGAACATTCATCTCCATCTTGGTTCTACGTGTAGTGAAGCCTGGAATATCCAGTACTTGGATCAACAGCACTAACCTCAACTTCAATTTTTGTTGCGATAAAGCCATCTGGATCTGTCACCGGTTGCATTTTCAGAATGACACCAACCTGTTTAAAGGTTACTGATAAATCGCCATCACCATCTCGAATCGGAATGGGTATTTCGCCTCCTGCTAGAAACTCCGCTTTAGAACCACTACGTGTCACCAGCTTCGGTTGGGCCAGAACCCTAGCAACCCCTTCTTCTTCTAACAGCTCAAGTGTTGAGATAACATCAGTCGCAATTCCAAAATTAGATGTTTCTGTGTCGAACTCAAAAAACTTAGTGAATGCACCAGAAAATGAGTAAGACGGCCCTGTAAACCCTTCACTGTCTCCCCACCGAATGCCTAACTCCTTCAAATCACTTCTCCTAACCTCGACAACCTGTACATCCATCATTACCATCGCCTGCAAACTGACAGCCGGTTTGACGACATTCAGCACCACCTTGCCTTCTGATATTTCCTTAGTCAATTTTTTCTTCAGGTTTTCAATGATAGAGATATCTTGCTCTCTGAGCAGCCTACCCTCTATAAATATAATCCCATTTTCCTCTCTAACATTGACCCCTTCGACTTCAGCAAGTACGATTTTAACGCCCTCGAATATTTGAACCCATGAATTATCTATAACCCTCAACAGGTATCTTTTCTGAGGCCCTATTGCAGACCAAATACGCAAATCTGTCACACCTGCAGTCAAACCTGTCAAAAGAATTTCATCTGGACCAGTTGCCTGAGCGTCTGCGATTTCAGGATGACCAATGGAGACACGTGTAACCCCTTTTGAAATGAGTAAGCGCGTCTGACCTTGCACCACAGTCAATGTTTTTTCATAATTATTAGCCGCAAATGATGAGAAAGGATGAAATACAGCGACCACAAAGGTTGTGATAATACATAACACCGACCAACGAGGAAGACCAAACTGCATAATATATTTTCCTTTTTTATAATTCTTAAAAAATTTATTTAATTAGTAACTTAACGCTATATCATCTATCAATATTAAGGCTGATAAATACTTTCTATAAATCTCTCTTGCTTTCCATGTAATGCTTGTACCAACCCAGGTGCAGGCTCAGACCCTGGGTGCTGAGCATCAAGGTAGTTGCCTGTAGCAAGATACTCGTCATCAGTTTCATACAGACCACCACGTCCATTATTGTCAATACTACCGCCTATTAGCGCATACCAAATAATAACGGACATAAAAGCAGCAACAAGCAGATACTCGACCAGGGCTTGGCCTCTTGAAAGCGATTTTGCAATCAGATTTCTATGAGCTAAAAACATAACAAGAAGCCTCAAATTATTTCGCAATAAGACAAAGATTGGAGCTTAACTAGCTAGTAAAACTTGATTGCTTTCACTTATACCAACCTTAGGCAGGCGAACAGAAAAAGCCCAAAGTCATTTGACTCAAGTTTATGGCCTGTAAGTTTAATAGAACTAATAACATGCACAGCCCCCACTATTTTTTATCTTCTTTGCGACTTATTTTTTATTAATATTCATGGTGCCTTACTACAAAAAGATAACATGTTATATACAAAGTATTCAACTACAAATTAAAATCATAGAACTTCGTTTATTGAACGAACAATTAGTTTGCAGAGAGTCTTTTCTGAGGCATGACAAAGGGAAGAGCAGACAGCAGCATCGCAGCAGGCACACTCAAACTATTTCTACGAAGCCGGGTCTGTAAACAAATTAAAAATCAATATTAAAACCGAGTACCACCTTTAATCAGCTCAAAACCCCATTTCTTAGGCGCTTCAGCTTCTTGAATTGCTTCTTGTGGAATATCAATCAGATTGTTAATGGTTACATAGTTTTCGAAGATAGATTCAATATCTTCGCCATTACGTAGCAATATTGATATATTGCCCACCGTTTGCGCATGAAGAATTTTTGTGGCATGCAGTGGAGAAACACCCAAAGTAATTTCTTTGTAACCTTTTTGATGACGCTCTTTAATCCCATCATCAATATCTTGACCTGTTGCAAGCACCCTTACATTCTCAACCAAAGGCACAGTCCTATCCATTTTCCCATCCTTAAGTGTGATATATAAATCAACAAAATCCCCAGGATTTAAGAAGCCAGATAGAGAGTTCAAGGTGTCAGTGGGAATAGTAACAGCACGCTCTCCTTTTTTAAGAATGTTTGAAAGGCCCTCAATCTTAACACTAGTCACATGCATTGGCAGTATAGGCTCACCTGCCCTAACAGCATGAATGATTGGCCTACCATCGAGCTTGCGCGCAAATGCACCCGGGGAAACCGCAGTGCTATGAACGTAAGCAGCAGGGACATTCCTGATTTGTGCCGTATTTGAATTAATCATATCACCAATTCTTAAGTCACGAGCTGCTACAATAACAGGAACTGCTTGCCGTTCTTGATCAAAAGAATCCTGGTACTCTCTTACCTCTGTATTAATATAATCTTGAGTCAGAAACCAACCAGCTATCCCTGATACCAAGGCACCGACAAATAGAAAGAGTGTAACCTTATTATTATTCTTCATGATTGATACCTTTAAAGCTAAGATACTTTTTTTATTCTGTGCTATATCATTGATCTTTAGTGCATGGTTAGCTAATAATCAGATACCACTGATTGACTCAACAATTCAGCTCAAGGCCAACCTTTTTCACAAAGGACAAAATCACTTTGTCCAGTGTACCAAAATAAGGCTCCGATTTACATCTATTCCATTCATTTCTTTTACCGTAACCTGCAAAAGATCTGAGCCTTTCTGATAGTGCTGAACAGAAGAGTCGAACGTTTCAGTTTCGTATACCAAACTCCAGCCATCGAAATCCATCTGGCTTTCATAATATCCTCGATTAAAGTTAACGCTTTTATGACTTTCAAGGGTGACCGATTCCGTTCTTCTCCCACCATCCATACTTTCAACACGAGAAGCAACCTCTGCCCCTGGTGGCACTGGAATTTCAGACTTAGTAGTGAGCGTTACTCTACCAGGCGACTCCGTCACTACGACCTTTCCTTTTACCAGCCCACTTTCCATGCGATATTGAACAGTCGTATAAACCCCTCGCAGATCATGGCTTAATATGGTATTCAAACCAAAATCCTTTTCTTGCGTTTGCCCATTACCTTTCGAACGCCAATAATCCTTGTAAAAACTTTTTACATCCTCGCTATTGCCCCGATACTCAAATATTTTAATTGAGGTGGGCATACCGTTGTACGCCATCTTCTTTCCTACCCAAGACCAACTGGCGCCATCAGGCACCGGAACAACAGGCAAGGAAACACGCAATGGATCCCTAGCGAAAGCCTGTTGAGACAGACTACTCAACAGCATTAGGAATAGAAACCATCGGACTATTGCTCTTATTTTGAACTGCACTTACTAGCACTCCTACAAATCAGAAGGCAAAACTAAGCTTTGTGCTCTCGACGAGGTGATGTATCCTCCGTCGTTTTGGTGTAGCAATAACTCAACCTCCTGGAAACTCGCCGCATCAAAAAGCGCATTACCTTCTTCAAATATACTCAATGACTCTAACTCTTTTTCATAAATCGCATCAACCACTTCACAACCTAAACAAACATCACCATTATCAAACGCTGCAGAACTGGTGACAGCAGAGAACTGAGCATCCCCTGCAGGCATCCACCCCTCTGCGATCAATGCCGCATGACTTGCCACATGGAATTGCCGCCTGTCAGATACAGGGTCAGTTGGCACTTCATTTCTATCACGGTAACCCATATCCCGATAGTGATTAGGGCTAATCGCCTTGATCAACGAGTAATCTTTATCAATAGCGATGCTAATTTCTGCAGATATCATTTGGGCGCCCCCAAGAGGCGCAGCAATTCGCTTTGCTAAACGCGTATCTGCATTAGCTAGACCAGAATCTGCGACAACAGAAGAAGGCAATCGAACGGAAACCGGTTGCCCTCCATTTACATCACGATCGACGATAGAAGGAAGCACTCCCGGCACAGTCTGCTGTCTGACAGGCCCATAATCAGTATAGGGCTTATTTAAATAAACTCTATTAACATTATCGCTAACACGATTTTGTATAAAATCAGTATTCACCCCATAACCCACACTAGGCTTATAAACTGTCCGCTCCCAAGCAGCAAGCCTACCAGCCTCCAAGGTTTCTGTATTAAGATTTAGCAGATTCGAGAACGAGGCCATCATAATTAAAAAGGGCGCCAAAAATGCCACAGTAGTAATGAATTCGGAAATCGCCTGACCACTGTGAGATGATCTTTGAATCTTACAAGCTAACTGTATCGTGACTGTCATCTTAACACCTCTTGACCAATCATAAGGATAAACGCGCCTGCCAATACGGGTTGAACAAATTCGGTGCTTGAGGTCCAGCACTACTTGGCGGACTATAATAAACCTCTGCACCTCCAACCGCTGTTATCTGCCCTGCAGGATCACAATTATCTGGGAATCGATATTGCTCGTTATCAAAACCTGGTATTTCATTGCCGTCGGCATCAATGCCAATTGAGTCATTACACAATCCAGTCTGAGTCAGCACTGCGCTGATTCTAGCCACACCTTCTGAATTGGGATTAATCCGAAGATAGGTTTGAATAGTCTGATGCCCCAAAGATGTATTTCCAGCCAAGGCGTCACAGTCAATATCATCACAAATACCAGTTGCTTCCATCAATGGCTTTTGCAACATTCCAATCTCTCCCCCTTGCGCAACAACTGAAGAATTATTATCTGGGTTAGATTCACCAAAGAAGCTAAAATCGGCACCTTCATTAATACTCAAGGAATCACTGTCTGCTACCCACTGGTACTGCCCGCTAACAGTATCCCATTCAAGACGAGTTGCCCCTCGTCTCTGAGCCGCCCAACTGACACCGAATATAGGCCCCCATCGATAATCTAGATTGCGATTGGTAATCCAATCGGCTGATTCTGCGGCTTGCGCAGAAAGCTCAATCAACTCAAACATAATACCTGCATCATTCACCGGATTCCTGCGACCCCCGGGTGTTCCTGGTACCGGCCGCCCATTACCAGGATTAGAAATTGCGCGACAATAACCCCTGAGCGGATTTACACGACCATTACCATCACCGACATTAGAGGGTGTCGCAAAATATAGCAATTGGCATAACTGAAAACGATAATCCAAGACTTCATTTGCCCTCACTGCCATTGCTGGATCAGGGCTGTTTCTTAGCGCATCCAAACCATCTTCAGAATTCAGCGCTATTGTCACACTAGGCCTAGAAATATACTGTTCGGCAACTTGCAACATCGTATTTTCAAGCACAGAAGCTTCGCCATTTATACCAAGCATCGCATCATATTCGGTATTCAAAAATTCTGTGTATGCTGCATTATTCGCACTGACCCCAAGTACATAAGCCCCAGTAAAGCTTCTGACGTAATTTTGAACAGTCTCTGCAGAGCTTTCTGCTGTATCGTCTGGCGACACCTCAGCTAAAAAATAATTAACAAAACCATCCAGCAGGTATTCACCAATAGAACCACCCATGCTTTTAAGTCCGTTTGAGATCGTTTCAACTTCTGCTTGATAACTCACCATATGACCAATAGCAACTTCATTAGCAATCATCACACGGTTTGTATGGGCCATGAAATTGAGCTGGCGAGCCGCAACTTGCGCACCCGAGTATGCCGCTGCATCAGCAGCATTCACTAAATTGATTTTCTCATTTACTGCCCGGCTTGAGTTGAAGACAAGAAATAAAATAATGCCCGCCACAGCAATGAGTCCCATACCAAGAACCAGAGCCTGACCAG
>JAYPYM010000075.1:0-1578 GCA_038135915.1 Gammaproteobacteria bacterium | reverse complement strand
TTTTATACTTTTTATTATTAAATGCTTTCAAACCGAATCTCCTATTTATCGTTACCTCAAACTGAGCGATACCCACAATCAGGGCATCGCCAATTCAAGATATTCTATAGAGATTTAGCTTATTCGTATGAATCCATAACACCACTAGGTGATATTATCGACCACCACCGCCAATTACACCAGCGTTATCAGAATAAGTAGAAAGCGTAATATCGGTATCCGCATCTGTTTCAGCTTCACCGGCAGTAGTAGCTGCGTTTCCAACCACAGTCGATGAGTCAGTACCTGATATTTCTAACGCTAGGCCTGCAACTTGTTGACGAGCGGTACCGCCAAACAGACCGATAACAGCAATACTTGCAACTGCAATTAGAGCAACGATAATCAAATACTCAGATAAACCTTGCCCTCGAGCATTTTTAAGCGACCCTAATTTTTTTAGAGATTTTAAAGTTTTCATGGTAGAAAGCCCCCATTATTTTGATAGTTGTTCGAGTTATTATTTTGTAACAAACGGCGCCTTAATCAGAACGGTAACACGTTCAACACAAAGTTTTCAACCTTTTATTTACTTTATTTTAAAGTTTGTTTTTTCCTTGCAACAGAATCAGAATATTGTAATTTTTCTATTAGCCTAAAAGGTATTCAATATTAATCTCATCCGTCTCAGTAGTCTTTATCCATACTTTCTTAACAAGAGGTTACCTGATCCAACGGTCACACAAATAAGCCTTACAAAGACCAAACATTGATCTTTTGAAAACATTAAAATTAGCACTATAATTTTATTAATCGAACAAATAATTTGATTGAAACGATAATTAAAATAAGAATTATTATAATAGCAGGGGATGAGTATGATTGAATATTATAATAATATAACGCGCGTCATTTCAGAAGACCACAACACTTGTGCACTTTTCGTGGTGGTAGCATGGCCGATTATTTCCAGTTTTATAGTATTTGGCATGACGCAACCTATTGTGAGGAACCAGTTAAAATACCTTAGGAAAAGCATATGCTTTTCTTACATATCTGTATTTTTGATTCCTCTAGCGCTAATGGTCATATCATTCTCTACACCATCCACTAAGATTATTACAATTACAAACATTGCCATCTCTCTGCAGTTTGTACTGGTTTTTCCTTTAATTAGCTCTTTAATCATCGCTAAAATAGATCGGTGGTCTTTTTAACTGAATTATGACTTAAACTTAAACCACAAATTAATCATCCAAAGCGTTTCTATTTGAAGATTGCATCGCATCTTCGTACCATACCAGCAAAGCATTCATACATAAGCTAGCGATAATAAAGGTAATTGCTGCAATGATAGAAAAATGCCAAAAAATTGAACCAAAACCAATCAATGAGCCAAAAATGCCGCAACCTTCCGCAACATCAATCCAAATTGAATGAACTCTAGTTTTATGTAAAGCGTCGATTCGAACCCTCTCTGCACAAAATGCAAGGCAGGGAATCGCAATTGAAAAACTAAAAATGCCTACTAGGATAGGCAAATCATGGCTTGATTTGCCAGCGAGAATAGAAAGACAAACAAGCGACAAAGCCATCAGA
>JAYPYM010000074.1:12167-17267 GCA_038135915.1 Gammaproteobacteria bacterium | reverse complement strand
ACCTCATTCTATCCTATTTTTACAGGCAAATTATGGTTTTTCTACAGCCTCAACGTTGCCATAAAAGGCGAAAAACTTGTTGCGAGTCCAGCCCGTGAAACGGCCAGTTTTTAATTGCTTTATTATATTAGGTCTTAACTTTCGACACCATATCAATAAACTTCATAAATTCACTAGAGTCAGCAAAATAGTTTGGATAAGCTTCTCTCACACCACCAACTGCGCTACTGGAAACAAGTGCAACAACTAAACCATCACTTTGAGTTGCTTCTTTTTCTAATTCCACATACTCAGATTCAGCCTTCTCACTATCTTCTTTCGAGAACAGCCTAGACATAACTTCCCCTTTGGTAGTGTTTATTCTTAGGAGCACATAGCCGGCACCTGGTGACTTATCAAGCCTCTCGTCGACAATGTTTAAAGAGCCCGCAAAAGCTTCTAGTTTACGCTTAACTTTTAATTTCTTTAAAAGCCTCTTAACTTCTTTGCAGGAATCAATGTATTCATTTTTTTCACCCAATTTTTCTTGGTATTTAGCAAACTTGCCGTTTGAGTCTAGTGTGTCAAATAGGTGGATACTATCAAGAATCGCGAGCTGCTTCCCAACTTCGATGAAAAATGATTTCCAATCTTCATCTCCTTGATTCGATTTCAATGCTTGATCAGTATAAAGGTCTACTATTTCTAATGCTGTTGCCCAATAGTGTTGAATTCTCGTTCTAATTTGGATTTCAATATTCTTTAAATTGTTTTCGGAATCCTTAAATTTTCCTACGAGATGATAACTACGATAACCATCTACTTTTGGTTTCTTAATATAGTCCTTAAAACGGTACGTGCCATCCGCAGCTCTAAACTCTGGCCTTTTTCTTAATTCTCTAACTGCCTGCCTTAATTTCTTTTCATTGGATACTACAGCTCGGCAACCACCAATGTCTTGCATATTCTTTAAATTCATTTTCTCAAAGCGAATAAGCTTTCTAAAAATTGAAACATGCCTCTTTAATCTCTTAGCAAAAATTGCTGTTTTATCCTTTTTAAGTACAACCTCTTTAGTTAAGGCAAGAGCCGCCTCCAAAGGTTGCTCATGGCTAAAGCGCCAATAAGAAAGTACATCAAATGTTTCTTGAAATGCCTCATCGCTTTGCTTTTCACTGAGGTCCCTAAGCTCTTCTCCAGCTTTAATTATTCGCTTTCCTGAATATTTTTTTGCCATATTATCGATTTGCTAGAGTCGGGTAATATAACGTTGAGCCAAAAGACGAGCTACGCAGCGGTGAGTCCAACCCGCTTGCGGGCGTGATTTGGACGATTTGTTATGCATTTTTATATTGCCCTGTAAGTAACGCATATGTACATATACCAATACCAATAAAATTGAATAACGTGGCAAAGGCCACATTTTGTAGATCAGGCTTTTCTTTTTTTGTTTGTATAAACAGACCTAAAGCTCCTGACACAAGAGATAGAATAACCAATGCCAAATAAAGGTTTGACTCACCACCTCTAGGAAAATTAATCGATACAAGCTTTAGGGATAGGAAGACGGAACAAATTGCAGTAATTATTGAAAGGATCAATGCCAAATTTTTATTCATAGCTTCCTCGATCGTTTGATGCATAACACTTTATTCTACCGTGACGACCACATATTTCTGGTTAGCATAGTGGTAATTTCCTTTAAAAATAGCTTTAAAAACATTAAATTACACACTCTTGTATGTCAACACTAGAAATATGTAGTACTGACTACTTATTTCTGAATGCAAATTGTACAAATAAGATTTTCCTTTCATATAAGGCATACTGCTCTGCAGTTTGTCTTATAGTTGAGGTTTCTAGTAAGGTATTACTTCTTTCCAGACGAACGCATTAAATATTGATGATGATTTCATCAATATTTAGCAACTGAGCATTGTTATCTAGGTGCTCTCTGCGAGTTTATGTTGAAACAAATTTGCTAAAAATTAACGGGACATCTATATGGTTAGCTGCGGTATAGCTTGGTCCTCAAATTCATACAGTGTTTCATAGTTCTGCTTACTTGGAAGACCGGACGGGCAAGACGGGTTATAGTTCACCGCGAGGTAAACGGGTGTTTTAAAATCATACTTATTATTGATTTATGAAACATCCATATTATTTCTGAAAATCCAAACTCAAACTGCTTCAGATTCCTTGGGTTGCACTCGGCGTTACGCTTACACCTAGAAATCAAGTTAGACCTCAAAAACACCCTCAAAACATAATTAATCTCGAGAAGACATAAAATTGGCGGCTAAGACTCGCTGATTGCTTCTTTTATACTTTCGGTTAGTTGCTTTGTCTCAACTTCAACTGAAGCACCTAATTTTTCTAAAAATTCTCCTCTATTAAATCTCTTAGGGGATAAAGCAATATAATAGCCGCTAGAAGCGAACCCATCTGTCATGCCTGCTCGCGGTACATTCCATAATTCTTTCTTTGCAGTAGGCATTTTTAAACCTTCAGCCATTTTACCAGCTTTAATGTTTACTTTAACTTGTTTCTTTTTTTCGATAAATTTTCTAAGATTATGTTCGATACCTCTTTGCTCTCCGCCTTGAATCGCATCAGGAGTTAATATTAAGACCGGTTTAGATGCAGCATACTTTAATGCCAACAAGGCGCCCGCGTTAGCTTCACACTCGACTCCAGGTTGATTATATGCACAGATCACAAGTCCTGGAATATTTTCCAATACACGAAAATCTATACTTTTTGCTGTTTCCTGATCATCCGGTGTCAAGAACCCTGTTTTCCGTATTTGACCTGTGAATTTTTCTTCTGCTCGATACTTAAGGAGTTGCTCTTTATATTCTTTGTTTTGCACTGGCTTCATTGTCCGCGAACCGCAAACATCCATCTCTCCGCCATATATCAACGCCTTGGCTTCTTTCGCTTTATAACTTTTTGACGGATTTTGAGCGCCGTCAAAAGCTTCGAAGAAGGCTTCATAATGAATCTTGGCTCGTTGAGTATTTCGAAAGGCCTTTAATATCTCAGGTCTGTTTAGTCTAATCTTATTATCTTGTGCAGCCTTAAGTATAGAAACCTCATATCCTAAAGCGTATAGTTTAACTAGAGTGTTAATAGCTTGATTAACTGCTTTATCAGCTTCCTTTCTTAATTTCTTATCCTTAACCTCCAGCGCGGACTTAATCGTCGTAAATGCCTCGTCTGCAGTATCATATGCCTCCTGCTCGTTCTTTATATCTACAATATGGATATACCCTAGATATAAACCAGCAGCAATGCCAGCACAGTCAAATAAGGGAGGTAGAAGTGAACTTGCTTGAAAGGTGGATGCTGGGCTTGAACTAGGATTGTGTTCTACATATTCGTCACAAAACTCTTCGTTAGTACATGATTGCTTGATACCGGCCAAGTTGGACTTGGTTCCAACTGGTGTGCTCTTTAAGTCCTGCAATAAAAGCTGGGTATCAGCTTGAAGACGGCAAGAAAAAAACACTATAGCTGCCATGGATAGTTGCTTTTTAAACCCAAATTGTGAAACAAGAGATGAAGCATAGCTTTTTTCTGGAAGCGAAACAGATTTCGGTTGAGCCTGCCCAGTAGTCGGCATGATAACTTTCCTCTCTTATTAAATTAAATATTCGTCTCCAATTTTTACCTTAATAAATCGAGACTCTGTCAACTTTAGCTTTTGTGACTATTGGTTGAGGTAAGTCAAAATAACAAAAATACTAGCAAATAAAAATAAAAATTTACCGCTCACCTAGAAAGCATGGTCATATAATTTAATTGATTATTTGCTAAGGGATACGTTGTTCGTTTTCAACCAAGAATTGATTTACTTTCGTAAGGGAAAAATCACTTGAGGAGAATTCAAATAAATAACCAACAGCTGATACTGAAGGCCATATTAAAACCCGTATTTATTAAGTACTTAATTGTTACCGCCTACAATATCCTCTGATAAAAGTTTTCTACTGAGCTCTCTATTATGTTTCTGCGCAGAAAGAAGAGATTTTAATATTCTTGAATTTTTTTCCAGGAGCTCGCAATGTTTATGAAGAAGCTGAGCAACTCTGCTAGATGAGTCATCAAACTTATCAGCCAGCTCACGCTGAAGAAACTCAATACTATGGACCAGAGTTTGGTTGGATTCTTCTAGTTCTTTGGTTTGCTCAGCAACTCTCAATTCTAATTCTTTATTAAAACGAATCTGCTCTATGAGCCGTTCATTACTATTAGCTATCAATTTATCTTTTGCAACTAAGTCTGAAATGTCCCAACCAATAGTAATGAAAAAATTATCCATGGGAATCGTTGTAAATCTAAAGTGTTTATTCAGGTTTGGAAAATAGTCTTCAAAAGAATGAGGGCAACCGTCATTCATCACCTTTTCAACAATGGGCATATAGTGCTCAGTGGCTCCACTACCAAATATTTCATCTGTTGTCTTATTAGATATCTCATGCAGTGAACTAACGTTCCAGGTTTTTAAAGCCGATTTGTTGGCATAAACCAGCCGCCATGTCGTGATAAGATTATTTTCATCTCGAAGGACTTCCCAATAATGCACTTCTTCTAGGAGCCGGTCAAAAATCTTACGTATCTGATTAAGATCTAGAGGGCTAACTTGACCCATTTTTACTGTTCCTTTTTTGGGTAATGAATATTCAATTGGGAGATTTCGGCATTGTTTGACAATCTTATTTTTCAGAATGACAAGAATTCTTTTGCCGTTTTCTTGCCTAGATTATCTTTATCTCTAAACATCGTGAATCGATCAAGTCCACCAATTTCATATAGAAACCTAACTCCATGCATAGCTGCTTCTGGCGATAATGGTACAGAGCGTACGGTACGGGAACCGCACTGTTCATCTAATGATCTTGCATCTAATCCATGGCATGTAAATACGCCTTGTTGAGCAGCCACACGCTCATCTTGCCAAGGGGAAAGTATGGGTATTGGGCTTGAAAATTTATTTTCTTTTATACTCGCTTCATCGATAAATAGACGAAAATAGTCATCCTTTGGGTCAAGCGTCGGATCCCAAAGGACATTCTCCCCTTCCGATTGCTCCGCCAATTTGTATGGATTTAGTACCCA
>JAYPYM010000074.1:0-12157 GCA_038135915.1 Gammaproteobacteria bacterium | reverse complement strand
GGTTTTTTCTCACATAACTTGGGGTCAATACTTGATATGTCGTGAAAGGCTAAAAACCGAGGCGGCTCTTCACTTTTCCGATCTTCGGCCCATTTCGAGTTAAGCGCATCTATATAATCCTCTAGTGCAAAAGCGAGCGCATGCACAAAAGACTCTGACCAATCAAGCAACCGAGTGGGAACCCCATAATGTTGCATCTCCGCCAAGGTCTGCCAAGATGATTGATGGTGGCAAGCTGCTCGAAACCGAAACTCAACAAATGCACGGCCTTCTCCAGGCACATGTCCATCTTTAACGAGTCGACTTCTAAGTCGAGCTAATTTTTCTTTCTTCCTCTTTAACTGCTTCCTCAATGAGCGTATCACGTCATCATCTTCTAGCACATCTTGTCTGTCCAGAAAACCTTTTGCTTTCTTCACCTTATTTTCAAATATTTTTACTGTTCGCTCTGCATCTATTAGTTCTAAATTCAGATCTTCGTAATACCTAAACAAAGAAGGGAGCAATGGCCATGAGTGTTTCTGGCCTCGAAACCATGCCCCTGCATATGTAGCACCTACCGCAGCTCTAGCAGAACGAACGTCTGATAGAAACTTATCCCAGTGGTGCTGTGTTTGGTTCCATATATTCTGGCTGGTCATAACTTTACTATAAAAGTGGCAGACGAGGACGGATTCGAACCGCCAACCGGTGGACTAAGCGATCCACCTGCTCTACCAATTGAGCCATACTCGCCTATGTTTATTATCTTCTCACCTAACCCTCAGCAAACTTGTTAGCCATTTACACTAGCCGACAGGTCGGTTGCAATTAAGTCTAATAACTCATCATAGGTTTTTTTATGGTTTGGATCTTGCGGGCCTTCAAATCTATCTTGCCATTCATCAACCCAACTTTCAAGCCCCATTTTTTGCCCTGGATCATCTCTAATGGGCGCATCCTTATTGATTCCTTGCCAGGTTTTAAATGCTACCTGATCCATATATTCCAAATACTTAGCAAAGGTTTCTGGCGACCAATAGGCTCGCTGAGTATGCATTTCTTTATGCAAGTATCTGCGATCAGAATTAATCGTTGCTGGCGTCATATTTTTATATCCACCAACCTCTTCAATATAACAATATATGTTATTTAAAGGGATTCGAATGGCTTCATATATCGCCCTTCTCTTAGAGGCAATCTCTCTCGACAGCACTTGCTCATGCTTTTGTTTTTCAAGCGCAGAAGAAATAACAGCTTCACTCGCTTGAATACTTTGTTTGATCCATAGTCCAAATACCGCCAATACAATAGGCAGTGACACAGACACTACCAACTTTGCAACCTCTAAACTATTCCACGGCGATTCTGTCTCGTTACTCATTTTTAACCTTTGCTTCAAACTATACTCACGGTTAACATCTTGCAGCCAATTCAACCACCCTCGATAGCATTAATAGCCTCCACGAGCTCTTTTGGTATTGGGCAGCTTTTGCCGGCTTGGTAATCGTAGAAGATCACTAGTGCTGTGCCGTCTGCAGCTACTTTTTCTAATTCATCGCTATAAACGATATAGTCCATGGTGAATTTTTTTTCAGATTCAAGTTTGACTGAGGTAGCAATGCTGATTGAACCTGGATAAGCCAAGGGCAACCTGAAGTTGCAGTCTGTACGAGCAACGATTGGACCGATCTGATGTTTTTCCATATATTGAGTGATACCTGTTTGATCGAAGTATGCAATACGAGCATCCTCAAAATAACGAAAATAAACCTTATTATTGACATGTCGAAACGCATCCATATCACTCCAGATGATTTTTTGTGATAGTACAAGCGGGTATTTTTCTAGGTTGAAGCTCATTAGAGGCTTTCCTTATCGGCTATTAATGCGTTTTAATAGCCAACCATTCAATATATAGGGCTTAATGTCAACCATAAAGAGTTTAAAGCATGAAAATTTGCCATGTAAACCTGGCTTCTGGCTTCAGCGGCGGCGAGCAACAAACGCTTGCGTTAATCGAGCAGCAATTAAAAAATGGATGCGAGATTAGTGTCGTTTCGAATCCAAACAGTGCATTTACTGATCGAATCAAAGGGCTGAACTGCAGCTATGTTACAACAACTCATTTTCTTAAGTGTCACGCTAAAGCAATCACGGATGGCTGCAACATCATCCACGTTCATGAGGGCAAGGCAGTCTATTGGGCGCTTATTCAGCATTTAAAAACCGGTGTCCCCTATATGATTACTCGAAGAATCGATAATCCGCTGAACAATAAATTCTTTCTGAAAATGGCCTATGCTAAAGCAAGCCATGTCGTTGCACTCAGCTCAGCTATCAAACAAGCCATCAACCAAAGATTACCTAATATAAACGTCAATATCATTCCTAGCTCCCCTATTGATTACCCCTCCTCTGATTCAGAAGTCGAAAAAATTAGGCAAACTCATCAAGATAAATTTATTGTGATACAGGCAGCGAAGCTCCTCAAACACAAAGGACATGATGTAACTATAGCCTGTGCAAAAATGCTGGAAGAGAAACATCCAGATATACATTTTTGTATATTGGGAGATGGACCTTTAGACACTCAACTAAAAGAGCAAGCCAAAGGCTTCAGTAACATCTCTTTCGAGGGCAGACAAACAGACATGGGGGACTGGTTTAAGGCCGCAGATTTAATGATTCACCCTGCTTATTCGGAGGGGCTAGGATCAGTGATCCTAGAAGCAAACCAAGCAGGCCTGGCTGTTATTGCTAGTCGTGCCGGTGGCATTCCAGATATCATTACACACGAGGTCAACGGGCTGCTTATTGACCCTGGCGAACCCAAACAATTGGCAGATGCGCTGATAAGACTGAAGTCCGACACCAACCTGCTTCAACAGATTAAAGCGGCCATGCCAGACAACCTTAAACAGTTTGATATTGTACATACTGCTGAACAATATCAATCTCTTTACACAAGCTAACCCATCTCCGTTACTTCGAGCCTAGAAAACCTTGTGCTGGGTTCGGGCACTGTCGATTAGCAATCTGCGTCACTTTAGACTTCAACTCGTCGCTTTTCTCAATGTTTGGATACTTCTTAGATAGAATTTCAAAACACCTAGTGGTGGAAGGCACGATACCCATCATTTCTGATTGAGCTTGAACAATCTTAGAATAGTCGCCACTTGTTTGTGCTTTATTAATTTCAACCATGGCTTTTTTGATGACCTTATATGGCTCATCTAAACATTTACAAACATCATTTGCTGCAGCTTGTAAGTTGTCGCTTAGCGCTGATTGGCCATAAGTTAGCAAGGCCATTAAAACTATTATTCTTATCATGTAACACTTTCCTTTTAAAGGTTATTCAATTTTATTTTAGATTCTAGCGTTTACCTGAATTTAATCACCAGCTTGAACGATTAAAGATTTTAAATCAGACCAAAGATCGTCAAAGTGTTCAAGACCAACTGATATTCTCAATAAGGTATCCGTAATGCCTAAGGCTTGCCTCCTTTCGGCTGGAACAGAAGCGTGTGTCATTTTCTCGGGCAAGTTGATCAAAGATTCAACAGCTCCCAAGCTCTCCGCCAACTGAAAGATAGCCAGCTGAGAAAAGTCAGAGATCGGTTTTTTCAAACGAACCGCCAGCATACCACTGCCCCGATGAAGTGACTCTACCACTGCCGGGTGCTCGTTTAAACGAGCATTTAGCTGTTGTGCATTTTTTTCATGCACAGGCATTCGAACATGAAGTGTTTGCAGATGTTGTATCAGGCTCGCACAATCTCTCGGTGACGCAACGGCACCTGCAGCAAACTGAACGAACTTCAGTTGATCATACCATTGCCGATCGGAAGTCATGATGGCTCCCATTAAGACATCGGAATGACCACCTAAATATTTAGTTGCCGAGTGCATCACCAAATCTGCACCTAGTGTCAGTGGCTGCTCAAAAAAAGGCGTCAAAAAAGTATTATCGACCGCAACTTTAATACCGTATGGCTTTGCAATATCTACGATTTTGGCGATATCAATCCTTTTTAACAAGGGGTTCGTTAAGGACTCCGTCCATATTAGCTTCGTGCTTCCCTCGGATTTCGCCAAATAGCTTGATAGCGCTTCTGGCTCCGATAAGTCTAAGAATACAAACTCTTTATCTGCGTGCAGCCTGGTACACAACCTTAATGTGCCACCATACACGTCATCACAAACAATGACACGGTCTCCCACATCAAGCGTTCTCAATACAGCATCCACAGCACTCAACCCAGAGGCATATACCAGGGCTTTTTCAGCCTGTTCTAATGCGGCAAGCTTCGCTTCCAGCACTGCTTGAGTAGGGTTGCCAGCACGGCTGTATTCAAATGGGCCAATAGGGTTACCTGGTTCACTTTGAGAGAAAGTGGTGGCTGTATACAATGGGGGGACAACTGCACCAAAGGGGTCCCGATGTTTTTCTTCCCCATGAACACAAATTGTCTGTATATGAGTCTGTTGTTTCTGTTCGTCCATCGGCTTGGTCTGCTGTTCTAAAAGTGAAATATCATTACAAAATTACAGGAGATAATCAAACCAGAAAAAACGCTTTTAGTATATTGAGAATAATGAAAAAACTAGTATCAAGGCCTATTCTTAGTATAAGTCTTAGTCTAAACATCAAATGCGCAATTTCAATTTAACATTTAATAGCAAAGATGGCCTACAAACTGAAAGATGAAAATTTAAAAGCACTCAAGCCATTTTCAACATTAAATGATGAGCAAATTATTCTGCTGAAAGAAAAAATAAAGGTTGTGTCAGCTAAGCCAGGCAAAAAGCTGCTAAAGCTTGGCTGCAAAAAGGAACAAGCTTTTTTTTTACTTCAGGGCGCAATAGAGCTAAAAAATGCTAGGGGCGACAAACGTGAAATAAAGTCTGGCACCACGGATGCTGCTTCAGCCATCGCGCAGCTGAAACCGAGAAATTACCAAGTCACCTCAAAAAGCGATGTCACCTACCTATTGATCGATGATGAATACCTCAAGTATTTTATTTCTCATGCGCCAGATAGTGCGAACATTAAACCCCCAGAGGAGACACCGCCTAATATCAATCCAGCACATCAGGAGATTCTGCTCAATATATACGAAGACTATAAAAATAACCGGCTAGAACTGCCTAGCCTGCCTGATACAGCTCTTCGGATTCGACGCATGATCGACGATGACAGTGCAACGACTGATAAAATTGCACATGCACTGAGTCTTGACCCATCACTATCGGCAAATTTAGTCAGGGTAGTAAATACACCGCTATACCGCTCTAGCAAAAAGATAACGACCGTATCTGATGCAGTGGTTCGCCTGGGCTTTAATACCACTAAGACTTTGGTCACAAACTTTTCACTCAAGCAAATTTTTATACCAAAATCGAAGTCCATAAAGAACTTGCTCGTCAAATGCTGGAAAGACAGCCTCCAAACAGCAACCTTTTGTTATGTGGCAGCTAAGAAACTACGGATTAATCCAGATGAAGCTTTACTAGGCGGCCTGCTGCATCAGTTGGGCACGATACCTGTATTACAATATGCAGAGCTGTATGAGGAAATGTTCGATGATCAGGGTAAGCTTGAGGCTTGTATCCAAGAGCTGAAAGGTCCGCTCGGTGCATTTTTATTGGAAAAGTGGGAGTTTCCTGAAGCCTATATTGCATGCGCTAAACACGCCAATCATTTTAGGCGGACACACAAAGGCAAACCAGACCTTGCTGATATTTGTATTGTTGGTCAATTACTGACGAGAAAAGAAGCTTTGGTAAGAGACATTGCAGCACTACCGGCCTTTAAAAAAGTATTTGGTGAAAAAGCTGAGCTAGCGGCTGGAGAAGAAATGGCAGAAGCCGCCAATCAAGAATTAATGGACCTGAAAAGAATACTCATCGATTACTAACCGATGAATATTTTCATTAAACCAGCATCGGCTCAATGAGTCGGATTCAGCACCCACTGTTCGGCCAAGCCGATATAGGCTTTCATTGCATCCTCTGTCTTCATGTTTTCCTTCGCCAACCAAGCATCATACTTCGCTCGCTGAACAAAGTATGACATGGCTGGACGTTTACCTGTAACGTTACCGTGATTCGCTTGCTTGTATAACGCATACAATTCCAACCCAATATGGCGAGGTAGTCTCGCTTGTTTGGATTTTACTTGCTCAACAGTGCGCTGAAACCTCATTTTTAGTTTGTTGGATGCTCCCAAACGCTCGTCATTGATTAAGTGCTGAGCATTTTTCAGGCTATCGCTGTTGTTAGATCGCAACTTTTGGTTCTTTTTACTCTCTGCTTGTAGACCAAAGCCCAATACTTCATTAAGCACATTATCTTTAGCAAGCACTGTTTCACCCGTTTGCACTAAAGAGTCAAACATCTGTTTAGTATTAGCAAAATTAATTTTATGCAATAACCCCAAACCAGCTAGTCCCAAGCGTCTGCCTGGTTCAACAAAAGGCATACCAAGACCCTTATCAAGCACCTGGCTGGCGATAAAGGGTTTGTCACGCGATTTGCCGTTTTCTTCACAATTTTCTTTGACCACAATCATTCCCTATTTAAGTAACACAACCAGTCCCTGAACAACCAACATCCGCAATACCCATTTTAGCGCAATACAGAAAAATTGACATCTCAGATGACACCCTTAACTCAATTTAGCTATACTTGAGTCCTAAGCGTTTTAATCAGAGTAACTTCTTAAGAAGATTTTTATCCAAGCTTCCATTGTTAGTAATACAGAGTGTTATTCGCCACAGCGTGTTAAATGAATAACCAAATTTAGTGATCATCAGCCGTGCTAGTTTAGTGAGTAGAAAATGCGTCCAAACCTGTTAAATCGTTCTATATCATTTGTCAGTAATGCGGTACAACGCAGGCTAAACGCAGATGAATTTATCCAAGTTGATCAAACGCCCTACCAGGTCATCTACAAGAAAGACTTAATGTCACTAAGGTACTACCACCCTTTAAGGGAAAAAAGTATTGAGATAGAAGGGGAGCAAATTCTAGTAGCTAAACATCAGCACCATATACCAATTTTGTTGGTACCGCCACTGGGCGTATATGCTTGGGTGTTCGATTTACTGGTAAAACGTAGCTTCGTAAGATTTCTTTTGGCACATGGCCATAGAGTATATCTAGTCGACTGGGGAGAGCCTGGAAAGAGCGATGCGCACCTATCTCTCACCAACTATGTGATTGACTGGTTGCCAAACGCGATTAAGCATGTACGTAAACACGCTTTCAGTGAAAACACACATACTGAGGACAGCACAGACTCCGACCTCAACCAACCCATCACCTTATTGGGTTACTGCATGGGCGGACTGCTATCTCTCCTATATGCAGCGACCTCTGACGATGAGGATGTCGCCAACATTATTACCATCGCAAGCCCTATTGACTTTCATGAACAGGATTTGATCGGGAAATTTTCAGCTGTTGTCAAAAAGCCTCTCGAATTAGCTCAGAGATATGTCAATCCTAAGCATATCAAGCACCTCAGGCAAAGGTTTTTCCATGTAAAAGGCAAGTCAGTCTCTAAAGCTTTTTGGCTAGCCGACCCGCTAGGCAGCTTTAAGAGCTATATATCTCTCGTCCGCAACATGGCTGATAGAGAGTATGTCATCGCATATATGAGCATTTCTCAGTGGTTTACTAACATGACTGATTTCCCAGGCGCTACACTAGAAGAAATGATGCATAAATTTAGCATACAAAATCAGTTAGCCAATGGTAGTGTCAAAATAGGCTCAATTATTGCTGACTTTTCGACTATAAAGAGCAGACTGCTCGCAATCGCAGGAGATAGCGACACGATCGTGAGTACCAAAGCAGCTGAAAAAATACTGGACATCATTTCATCTACCGACAAGAGTTTTAAGGTTGCGCCTGGAGGGCATGCAGGCGTATTTGGCGGTCGCCTGAGTTGCGTGACCACTTGGCAACTTTGCACAAACTGGCTGGAACGCCGCTCAATTTAATTACTAGGATACCTGTGAGTTTCTATGAAGCCGAATTTTTTACAACACCACCTGTTAATATCGCTACTGTTCATTTTATTTACCGGCTGTGCCAGCGCTCCGAAAAACACCGGTTCGGTAGCTGAAACCAAACAAAACGCCGCAGCCCAAACATCAGAAGAAGAAAAGACCTCAACTGAAAGTCAGCCTACCTCAGAAGTAGACAGCACCCAAAAGCAACCCGAAATTGAAACGCCAAAAGCAGAATTCGAAACGCAAACCCTTTACGACCTAATGATTGCTGAGTTGGCTGGCAAACGAAATAGGCTAGATATCGCCCTTGGCAACTACATGAAACAAGCGCACGAAACGAAAGATCTAAATATCATTAAAAGATACGCAATGATTGCTAACTATATGCGAGCCCAGCAAGCCACACTTGATGCTACTCAGCTCTGGCTGCAAGCTACTCCTACTGACCCAGATGCTCACAACTTAATGGTCATGTACAAGGTAAGAAACAAAGCCTTCGAGAATATTGGGTACCACTTCCGGCAACTGCTCTCCCAAAAGCCTAGCTCGCTAGAGTACGACTTTATTCTGTTACAGATTCGTAAATATACACCGGAGGAACAAACCGAATTCTATTCCATTCTAGACACTCTTTCCCAAAGCTACCCAGAACAGCATACACTGGTTTTCCTGATGGCTACTATCCAAGAACAACAAAAAGAATTCGGCAAAGCCATTGACCTAGCCAATCAAGCCTTGGACATCGACCCAAAATTCACACCTGCAGTGCTACTAAAAGTTGACATCTTAGGGCAGGAAGGCAAAACAAAAGAAGCTTTATCGTTACTGAGAAAAGCGGCTTACTCTAAACCAGTCAACAAAAAACTCAGGCTCATTTACGCACGAACTTTGATTCGAAATAAAGATTACAAAGAAGCTCAAAAAGAGTTTACAGCACTGGTTAAGAAATATCCTAAAGACAGTGAGCTGCTCATGACGTTAGCAATATTATCTGCAGAAAACAAAATGTATGAACAGGCAGAGTCCGCACTAACCAAACTCATTAACCTTGGTCGTCGCCTAGATGATGCTTACCTCTACTTAGGGCAAGTAAAAGAAGCGAAAGAAGAATATAAAGAAGCGATTCAACACCTATTACAAGTCAAAAAAATACCACTATATACACAAGCTCAAATCAGAATAGCAAACATTTATGCCCAAATGGGGGAAGTCGACTCTGCTAAGAAACAACTACAAAGAGCTCGACAAGAAGACGAGTCGCATGCAAGTGATTACTTAGTTCGTGAGAGTGAGTTGATTGCAAAATATGAATCTGACCAAGATGCTTTTGATTTTTTAACCACGCATATTGAAAGTCACTTTGATGATCCAAATATTCGATACGCACGTGCCATGACTGCGGAAAAGCTAGATCGCATCGATATACTTGAAGAAGACCTTAGGCATATTTTGGCAGGTAATCCAAAAAGTGCAATCGCATTAAATGCACTGGGCTACACCCTGGCTGACAGAAGCCTTAAATTAGACGAAGCGCTTAGCCTTATAAAAAGGGCTTTAGAAATCAAACCCGATGACCCTGCTATTCTTGACAGTTTGGGCTGGGTCTACTTCCGACAAGGAAATTTTGAGCAAGCCATTATTTGGCTCGGTAAAGCATACCACTCGTTGCAAGATCCGGAAATTGCTGCACACTATGCAGAAGTACTTTGGGTAACGGGTAAAAAAGAAGAGGCAATCAAAGTCTGTAAAGAAAATATATTACTCAACCCCGATCACAAAGCACTTAACAAGCTGAAGAAAACCTACAATTTCAGCCTATAACTTCATTCAAGCTATAACCATTAAAGCTATAACAACCATTCACAAATGACTGTATTCAAAGATGCAACTATTTAGACTTCAAGCCCTCATCGCTATGCGCATGAGGGCAATGTTACTGATACTCATGTTAACACTCAATGGCTGTACGACCTGGCAACAGCGTTCCAGCCAGAATACACCTCCCCCAACTAGACCAGATACAGGTATCAATCACCCGCTTTTTGATCACAGCTGGATACTGGAGGGTAAGCTCTCAATTAAACACAATGGAAAGAGAGAAACTGCTTTTATTCGTTGGCACCAGAAGAAACAACAGCTGAAAATAAGCTTAAGTGGTGCAATGGGGCAAGGCCTTACACAAGTACTTTATCAACCAAATGTTGGCGCAACATTGATCTCAAAGCATGAAAAGCAGATCTATCCAGATCTTGATTCATTGTTCTATGAACACATGGGCTGGCTATTTCCAGTCGAGCGAGTCATATTTTGGGTAACAGGCAGACCTGACCCTAACGATGCATTCAACAGTAAGGATAATTCTGGAAAACTGAACCAATTCGAACAGGCAAATTGGTCCATCAATATAAAAACTTGGCAAACTCTAGAAAATACTAGCTTTGAAGCACCAAGAAAATTAACATTATCCTACCCAGCATCTTCGATAGCACCAGAGCTCAACTTGATTTTAGTAATTAAAAAATGGCAATCAAATCCGAAACAGACATTACTATAACGATAGATTCTCCCACAAAACTTAATCGATTTCTTCGTATCATTCAACGTAGAGATGATGGTTATCACGAAATTCAGAGTATCTTTCAATTAATTGACTGGAGCGACCAGCTAACCTTCAGGAGACTCCAGCACTCCAAAGACATTCGTATTATTGGCATGGAAGCACTGGAGCCAAAAGACAACTTGATCTATCGAGCAGCAAAACTATTGCAGACATCAGCAAATATCAATCAAGGCGCTGAGATAGAAGTATTGAAACAAATACCCATGGGGGCTGGCTTAGGGGGCGGTAGCAGCAACGCCGCTTGCACCTTACTTGCATTAAACCAGCTATGGCAAGCTAAACAACCAACACAAAAGTTAGCTGAGCTAGGCATAACATTAGGTGCAGATGTGCCTTTTTTTCTTGGTGACCCCAACGCATGGATTGAAGGGATTGGCGATAACATCACCCCTATTTCCATTGAGAACAAAGAAATTTTCTTGCTCATTTTTCCAGATTGTCCAGTGAACACGAGAGATGCTTTTCAACACCCTAATCTTAAGAGAAACCAATCCAAACTGACTACGCCACTCCCACACTCAACCATTAATCCACTTGATTACCGAGAAAACACCTTCACAGATTTGGTTAAAGGGTTGTTTCCCGCAATCAGCCAATGCTTCGAACAACTTAAAGAAAAATACCCTGATCTAACACCACAACTTACAGGTACTGGTGGAACGATTTTTATCGCACTGCCGGAAAAGTCCATCTTACTCGCTAGAACAATAGCGGAAGAGCTCGCAACCCTTTGGCCAAACTACAGCGTCAAGCTGGCTCGCCCACTTAGCAAGATAGATATTTCAACAAAAAGTGCCTTTTAAGCATCTTCAGCCAATAATGGTTCACTGAGAATTCTTTCCATGACAGCACCGTGCGCATAACGAACACCAAGCGAGAACAAGTGTGCTAAAGCCTGATGATTCAATACATTCAAGGCTATTGCTTTCACCTCATGTCTGGAAAGCAATTCTTTCAACAGGCGTGATTTTATTCTCATACTCGGTTGCAACGCTTCTTTAACAAAGCTTGATTCAAGAAAAAGAAAGTCTGTTTTCACTTCAGCCAAGAGTCGCCCGGCGTGCCTATCTAAACAAAACCCAGAAATACCAGTTTTAAAGCCCATGCGAGCTGCTTCTTGCATAAAATCACTATACTCAATCTTCTTGTCTGTGATGTAACTCTTAGGGATCTGGATCACAATCTCAGGAACATTTTTCAGACGATCGCGGACCAGACTAAGCAATTCCATTAAATAGGATTTTGAATAATGATCCAAAGCATAGATAGGCATAAATAAACAGTCATTATGACGCCAACTGGTATCTGTCAGATGTTTCAGGAATAATTTATCGAGCTGTCGAGCTAATTCTGGCCCATGAGGGTAAAAATCAAATACTGCAGAAGAGTGGTTTTCTTCAGAATTTAAAGTCGGTATTAGTAACTGTTGGTACCTAATATCTGATGCATCAGATATTTCAAAGATTTCATAGCTCACTACAACTTCTGTCTTAGCTTTCACTCGCTGCTCAAGCTTTCTTAACGTCAGTAACAC
>JAYPYM010000073.1:11775-17480 GCA_038135915.1 Gammaproteobacteria bacterium | reverse complement strand
GGGTAAACGCATCTACCTGGGGCCTGATGATGTCCGGAAAGTTGCTGAGTTCAAGCACGAAAACAATCACTAGCCACATAAAGTCGTTATTTGGCAAATTAGGTTCACCAGTGATTGAAAAAGCAATTTTGCAAGCAATAGAAGTCATCAGTCAGCAATTCGTATTTAGTGAAGACATTGCTCAAGCAATAAAAAGGATTTCCGAATCCACAAAATCTGGTAAAAATGTTGAAAAAAACCAATACACTTTTTCCATAGATATGCTAGGTGAAGCGGCATTGACGGAAGCAGATGCTAAGCGCTACTTTGATAGCTATATGGAGGCTATTCAATCATTAGGAAAGGCTGACAGCCCTCCAAATAGACCTCGTACGAAGCCTAGCATATCAGTAAAGCTCTCCGCTCTTAGCCCACATTATGACTGGAACAAACCTAAACATTTAAACCGATTATACCAGAAAGTCTTAAAGATCGTTGAATTTGCGCAACTGGCTGGGATCGCTCTTACTTTCGACGCCGAAGAAAGCTATCGCTTAGAAACCTCTTTAAAAATATTTAAACTGGTTTTTATGCACCCAAAGTTCTATCGATTTCCTGACATCGGGCTAGCCGTTCAAGCCTACCAAAAAAGAGCCTATTATGTTCTTCTCTGGTTAAAAGCACTCAGTGAAAAAACAAATAAAAAGATACCGGTTCGCCTGGTTAAAGGTGCCTATTGGGACACAGAGATTAAATGGGCTCAAAGAGAATCTCTTGAGGATTACCCAGTCTTTACACAGAAAGTGCACACAGATATTTCATATTTAGCCTGTACTCGCTTTTTACTTGAAAATGGCAAGCATTTTTACCCTCAACTCGCAACTCATAATGCACACAGTATTGCATCAGCGCTTATTATTGCAAAAGATGCCCGTGTTTCTCAGTTCGAATTTCAACGCTTACATGGTATGGGAGAATCTATCTACGATCATTTGATGCAATCAAGCTTGAGTAAAAAATACGCGAGTTTAGAGTCAGATCGAATAAATTGCAGGGTATACGCTCCCGTCGGTAGCCATGAAGAGCTCTTACCCTATTTAGTGAGACGCTTGTTAGAAAATGGCGCTAGTACATCCTTCATTCACCATTTAAATAATCCAAAAGTCCTTGATGCTGATCTGGCTTATGAACCAGCAGATGCGTTTCAACGAACAAAAGGCAATCAACACCCTAATATTCCCTTGCCAAAAAATTTGTATGGCACTGAGCGAGAAAATCCATCAAGTGTTTACTTCAAAAGCTGGACAGGCTACCAATATTGGGAGAATCAGTTAGATCAGTTTACGAACAACACATGGGAAAGCCAGCCCAGCATATTGGATAAGAACTTTTTTAAACAAGAGCCGACTAAACAGTTCAATCCTGCTAACTTAAGCCAATACTTAGGCGACACATATCATGCAAGTAAAGAGACCTGCCATCAAGCTATACAGGTTGCTAAAAATTATCAACCACGATGGTCTAAGCTAACAGTAGAAAAGCGTGCTCAACTACTCACTCAAACCGCAAACGAAATCGAAAAAGAAAGATTTCTATTAATATACTTGCTCATTTCTGAAGCAGGAAAAACTTGGCAAAGTGCTCAGGATGAAGTAAGAGAAGCGATAGATTACTGCCGGTACTATGCACAACAGTCGCTGGAAAACTGGCAAAAGCCAACACCTTTCCCTGGCCCTACTGGAGAAGAGAACGCTTTAATTTGGGAGCCCCGTGGGCTCTTTTGCTGTATCAGCCCATGGAACTTTCCTCTTGCAATTTTTGTAGGCCAGATCGCTGCTGCATTAGTCACCGGAAACACTGTTATTGCAAAACCATCTGGCAATACCGAGCTAACTGCATATCAAGCAATTGCATGTTTTTACCGTGCCGGGGTAAGCAAACAGGCTCTGATATACTTACCGATAAAAAGCGCCATTTTCAGTCAAGAAGTGCTCACTAAAAGCGACATTAGCGGCGTTGCATTTACGGGGTCTAATCGTTCTGCCAATCAGATCCTGATCACCATGTCCCAGAGGAAAAATGCATCTTTCCCTCATATTATTGCCGAGACTGGTGGGCAAAACACAATGTTGGTTGACAGCACCTCACTCCCTGAGCAAGTTGTCTTAGACGTTGTACGCTCCGCCTTTGACAGCGCGGGGCAACGCTGCTCGGCGCTTCGCATTCTGTTTCTTCAAACAGATATAGCAGACACTATGATTGAAAAGATCAAGGGGAGAATGAAACTACTCACCGTGGGCAATCCAAGAAAGATAGATATAGATATTGGCCCTATTATCAACCTAAACGCTCGTAATCAGCTTTTATCGCACGTCAAACACCTAAAGGCAACTGGTCATACTATCTACCAGACACCCATTGATGAAAATTGCCAATTAATTGAACAAGGCTATTTCTTTCCGCCCACACTAATAGAAATCAAACATATATCAGCGTTAGACCAAGAAATGTTCGGCCCCATCTTACATGTTATCCGGTATGAAGCTAGTCAACTGGATGATGTCATCGACCAAATCAATACCAGTGGTTTTGGTCTAACACTGGGCATTCACAGCCGTATAGAAACCCGGTCGCAAGAAATCGCGGCAAAAATAAAAGTAGGCAATGTCTACATTAATAGAGATATCATTGGCGCTCAAGTAGGCGTACAACCTTTTGGCGGCCAAGGCTTATCTGGTACAGGACCTAAAGCAGGCGGACCGAATTACCTCTATGGTTTTAGCACTGAAAAAACCATCTCAATTAACACCACGGCCATTGGTGGAAATACACAACTCTTGTCTAGTTCAGGCATATTTAATCAATCGCATTAGCTTGATCGACCAAACCAGCTGATTTAAATTGTGCGCAGCATCCCAAAACCAGAAATTGGTCAATTATTTGACACACACTCTATGTTTTTGCGCTATATTTTTGATAGCTCATCATAAATAATCATACTGAAGGCTTCGGCATGAATTTAGGTATCTCGTCCAGTAATGCAGCTCAACTCAATTTAATTCAAGCCCAGATGAACGAGGCCTCTACTCGCTTAGCCTCTGGGAAAAGAGTGAACAGTGCAAAAGATGACGCAGCAGGGCTCGCAATTATCAGCAGATTAGAGACCATCGCCAGGGAATTTGATACAGGCATGCAGAATGCATCCAATGCTGTATCGGTTGTGGAAATTGCAGATGGAGCAGTTGCTGGTATCGAATCCAATTTACAACGCCTCAGGGAGTTATCGATTCAATCAGCCAATGGTATCCTGTCGGATAACGACCGAGCTGCAATTTCTGCTGAAGCAGAGCAACTCAAATCTGAAATATCCAGAACCATAGATACCACTCAGTTTAATGGTAAACAACTGCTAAGCGAAGACCAAAGCTTTAACTTACAGCTAGGCGGACAAGAAGCTGATCAAATCAATTTCTCTACCACCAGCCTAACCGGAGATTTCTTATCCTCTTTGGACACAATAGACTTAAGCACAGAAGCTGGCGCAACCGATGCGCTAACCAGCATTGATGCCATGCTAGAAACAACGACCAGCCGACGAAGTGAATATGGATCACTAAACAATCGGTTTGAATCCGTGATCGAAAATTTATCTACCCGAAAAGTATCGGTTAATGCGAGCAAAAGCCAAATTGAAGATGCAGATTTTGCAAAAGAAACTGCAAAACTGAGCCAATCGAAACTACTAGAAAACGCGACCATCGCCATACAAGCACAAGCTAACGCAAGTGCAGGGTCTGTTTTAGCACTATTAAAAACTTAGGTGGTATATATACAATTGGGGAGAAATTATGGCGAACCCAACCAAGCATTAACAAAGCCTCGATTTTCTTCACTTATCACTCGATAACCCTTACTGCTGATATTGGCAACATCTTTTACTTCGTTAGCTGCTTTCTCGTCATTTATTTTTCCCACATACAAGAAAGCAATAATTTCATCTTGGTCACCAGCATCGAAAGCAGCTTTTACGCTAGGTGAACTGGCCATTTCACCAGTACGCCAAATTGACCCGTAACCCAAAGCATGAAAAGCCAATTGCAAATGCTGAACCGCAGCACCAACCGCTAAGCACTGTTCTATAGGTGGGATCTTACACGCCTTAACAATTGAGGTCACTACAATTACCAGCGGAGCTCGCAAAGGCATGTTCAAAAACTTTTCTTTTTGTTTATCTGTTAACAGGATGTCTTTCGCTTCTGCCGCAAGCTCTGCCGATGATAAGAAAACTCTACCAAGCGACTCTCTAGCTTCCCCATGTACTAAATGAAATCTCCACGGCCTGATCCGCCCATGATCAGGGGCTCTAAAAGCACAATTTAAGGCTATATTAACCTCCTCTTCAGTGGGCCCTGGTTGTACCAAGTTACTTTTGGAGGCTCGTGTTAACATACCTTCTATTAATTCCATTACCTTCTATACCTCATAAAGCAGCACCTTTTCCTCAAGCATGATCAATTTTCCATTGCTGTATTTTAACCTGCTCTTTCACCAACTCAATGGCATCAATCATCGCTGCTTGGAATATATGATTCAATTGATTATCTGGATCAGCAATCGAATCAAATATCACTTCGGTCATCTCATGTACAGCGTGTGTGCTTTCATCACTCTTAAAATACATCAAGACTTGCTCACTCACTTCATAAACCATACCCGCAACAGAGGTTTCCAACATCGTTTGAACTTTATCCCCTAACACAGGTATTTTCTGTAATTGATTAATAGAATGAGTCCGGCTAGCTGCCTCTTTAACTAAGTTTTCAATAGTATCTTTTATCTCCAAACGACGATGCTCAAAGGTTGCTTCTACTAAATCAGTCATACGTTGGGACATCCAATGACCAATTTCCAACCGACGGGTCAGCACTACTTCATTGATAATACGATGCAACAAAGGCGTACCCCTTGCAATTTCTGACTGCATCCCGTTGAGCACTTGAACTACTACTCGGTCGGAAATTTCTTCAGTCACCACCTGCATATATTTACGGCATAGCTTGTACAAGTATGTGTCTGATAAATCCAATACCCCTATGCGCTGAAGCCGCCGCATAATGACAAAAAAGCGAAAAAGCCTTAACAAGTGGAACGCGCCGATTGGGATACACCCCAATACATCGTACCAATTGGCAAATGGAAAAAAAAACCAACGATGGTAAGTTTTTTTTAATATTGCAACACTCCATCTGATTGCGATGTCGATCATATATACAGATATAAAAATAAGATCCACTCTCAAAAAATCTGAGTGAATTTGTTCAGAGTAAAATCGAAAAAAAGCTGGACTAAGCCAATTGATCAAATCTTGGAAAATCTGGCTATTAAAAAGAATGTTGAAGAAAACCAGTGAAAGATGAAAGAGTATCAGGGAAACCATAAAGACATCCAGGACAAGAAACCCAGCCTGACCTGAGTCTTTAATCTTAAGGGCCTTGTCCTGTACTTCTTCTTTGAGTGAGGGTACTGGTTTTTGTGAAGAGGGTTTTAAGCCCAACGCAATGATCCCATATCATCCATAGGACTTAACTGTTTAACTGCTTTACGCATGCATCTTGATAACAAGCCAAACCTACCAAAACAGCCTTTCTTCAAACTCTCTCGCAACGTGACTGGAATACTCTCCAATTTCCCAGCAATCACCTTCGGCTATTTCAGCTGACTATATT
>JAYPYM010000073.1:786-11765 GCA_038135915.1 Gammaproteobacteria bacterium | reverse complement strand
TCCCAAGAGTACCTAAGAAATACATCTGCCCCATCGCCTAAACTCAAGAGCACATCAATAAAATGCGTATGTATCCGTAGAGAAATGTTCTTTACGCAAACCCAATCTTCATTTTCTGATAAACCTCTAGCAATACAGCCACTGCCCACTACAGCTTCTTTCAGAGGAAGTATAAACTCTAAGTCCACTTGGCAATCAGTCCACTTGCGACCATTGGCCAACTCATAGTACGGCCCTTCGCCCAAGCGCCACTCTTGTTTAATTCTAGAGATAGATGATTCTTTGCGTGGTAGCGAATTGTTCTGAGCATGAGCACTGGCATGGATGCCTTGATTTTCTTGTTGGGTAGCAGTTTGCAATACAGCTTCAAGAAAAAAATGCTGTCTATCGATATGTGCCATAAACTTTTGAAGAATCATAATCCCTTACCTTGTTTGTTATGGGTAAAATTAAGGACAAGAAACTGACTATTCATTGCGCCTTCTTAATGTTTATTGGTTTACTACTATTCGGGTCACCGCATCACGATATCCTTATACGCTTTTAATGACCTTTATAGATTAATCAGGCAATAAAAGTGCCAACAAGACCCTTTGTTATTACCTAATCTTAGCATTACTTTCGCTTACAACAGACTAGGACTTTATACTTTAAATCAGAAAAGCAGATAGATTCAAGCCCTAATTAATGGAGAGAGATATCAATAAGGCACTAAGACTAGCATGAAGAATAGTTAACGAGAGAAGTCCTTACTAAAAATAATCTTAAACAACGCATGGTTTATTTCCCATATCCTAAAATCCCCAAATGGTGTCCCTCTGCCTGAATTAACAATAAAACCAAGGCTGATGCCTGTCTCTAAATCTGCCCAAGCACCGGAGCCACCATAACCATAGTGAGCAATGCCTGAAGGTACTGATTTTTTACCATTTAGCACACGGTGATACCCAAGCCGCCACCCCATAGGTGCAGGAATCACAGCATCTAAACCACTATTTCGTTGTGCTGACAGTGTTAGCACCCTTGATTCAGATAAATAGCGTTTATCTGCCAATTCACCCTTCATCGCTAGAACTGAATAAAGCTTCGCCAGACTCCTCGCGTCAAAGACTCCATTTGCCGCAGGAATTTGCGCCTGTAAAACCTCAGGGTGGTCAAATTTAAAGTATTTCATCCCATGAGGTAACAAAGTATCTTTAATACGATCAACATTGGAAACAAGAGAAACAAAACTATTACCGGCTCGCCTTGCTCCTTTTTTAACCCACTTCTTTGCATGAAATCTTCTTTTTGCCTTTTCTTCTCTAGCTTGATCAGGTGGATGACTAGTCATAAGCTCTGCAACATGAGGTAGGCGATATTTAGGCACACCAATAAAAGCCCCAGTCAGCGCCAGGGGCGCCATAAAATCCGAGTTCAACAAATCTCCTGGTAGCTTACCTGAAAGGCGCCGTATCACTTCTCCAACCAACCAGCCGTAGGTTAAACCATGGTAAGCATGCTTGCCCACCAATTCAGGCACTGCACCTGCTAATCTGTCACACATATAGCCCCAATCTAGCATCCTGCCCGCTTCATCAATCAATCCCCTAATATTAAACAAGCCGGCTTCATGGGTTAGCAAATCCCTAATGCAAATATCTTTCTTCCCCTGGGCTCTGAACTCAGGCCAAATACTGGCTACTTTTAGATCGTAATCAAGCCTTTCTTCTTCTAATATTAAGTGCAGCAGTGTGCTCAAAACACCTTTTGTCGTCGAATATGAGACACTGGTAGTACGGGCTTCCCACTTATCGCCATGCCGGTTACGCACACCACCCCAAATATCTACAACAGGCTCACCTTTGTAATATATGGATAAAGCAGAGCCACCACCATTTTTTTGTATCTGGTTAGCCAGTACTTCAGCCATCAATTCAAAGCCTGGTGCCACCTGACCACTTAGTTTTATAAAGTTCACCAGCTCAGCCTTCCGTTGGACAATCAATTAAAAAGAAAAACATTACATAGAACATGAACCTAAGAACACGAGCTTCCACTTTTAGCACTATTCCCGTATCATCGTCCCTACTTACTAAAATAGTCATTTTATATCAGTCATAGCAAATTTAATCATACTTTAGGGTACAAGACTAATGGCCGAACTATCAGAACGCGCGTCAAACATAAAGCCATCACCCACACTTGCTGTAACCAGTAAAGCAGCCGAGCTTAGAGCCGCTGGAAAAAATATTATTGGCTTAGGAGCCGGTGAGCCAGACTTTGATACACCTGAACATATTAAGCAAGCTGCGAAAGATGCTATAGACGCTGGACAAACAAAATATACAGCGGTAGATGGCACCCCAGAACTCAAAGCCGCAATACAAGAAAAATTTCAGCGAGACAACCAGTTGAGCTACAAACCGGAGCAAATTTTGGTATCTTGCGGAGGCAAACAGAGCTTTTTCAATCTAAGTTTAGCTTGGTTGAACCCTGGAGACGAAGTCATCATTCCCGCACCATATTGGGTTTCATACCCCGATATGGTACGAATTGCCGAAGCAAAGCCAGTCATTATCCAAGCAGGGCAGCAGCAGTCTTTTAAGGTAACCCCAGAACAACTCGAAGCGGCCATTACACCAAAAACCAAATTATTTGTAATTAACAGCCCTTCAAACCCAACCGGCGTCGCCTACACAAAGGCAGAGTTAGCAGGACTAGCTGACGTACTGCTAAAACACCCCAACATTCTCATTGCTACTGATGACATGTATGAGCACATACTCTGGGCTGATGAGCCTTTTAGCAATATCGTACAAGCCTGCCCCGAACTGTATGAGCGATGTATGGTGCTCAATGGTGTTTCTAAAGCCTATAGCATGACCGGATGGCGAATCGGCTATGCAGCAGGCCCAGCAGACATCATTAAGGCAATGAAAAAAATACAGTCCCAAAGTACATCAAACCCCTGCTCTATCTCCCAAGTAGCGGCCACCGAGGCGCTAAGCGGTGACCAAGGTTGCATTAAAGAAATGACCAGTGCGTTTAAATCCAGACACGATTCTGTATTGAAACAATTGAATGCGATACCTGGCTTTCACGCAACGCCTTCAGACGGCACATTCTACCTATTCCCTAATGTGGAACAGGCAATGAAAGATAAAAAGATAACAACAGACATCGCTTTTTCTGAAGCGATTTTAGAAGAGGCTGAGGTAGCATTGGTACCAGGCTCAGCTTTTGGCTTAGAGAATCATGTACGTTTATCATATGCTACAAGCCAAAGCGTGTTGGATGAAGCGATCACTCGCTTGAACAAGTACATTACAGGGTAATCATCAAGGTAAATCTTACACAGGATAAGCTATTGATGCTTAGGAATAATATGGGCTCAGTATCAGCAGTTAGGCTAGTTTAATAGAGACCTTTGGAGTTATATCAACATGCTAGAAACCCTAGCTAACATATTCACTGGAGACGATGCTTTAAAATATATCAGCATACCATTCGTTGCTGCCTTTGTCGGTTGGAGCACTAACTGGCTGGCGATCAAACTTACTTTTTGGCCATTAGAGTTTATTGGCGTACCACCTTTATTAGGTTGGCAAGGCATTATTCCTTCAAAAGTAGAAAAAATGGCAAGTATTGTGGTCGACCAAACAGTTTCAAAACTAGGCACCTTACATGAGTTTTTCCATGAAATGGAGCCTGAAATCATTGCTAGCCATATCGATGAGTTCTTAGATGCCCGCATTGAAGAATATACAGACGAAGTAATGCGAGAAAAAAATGCCGTCCTTTGGGAAAACCTACCCTTGATGGTGAAAGGTCGTGTGTATGCAAGAACGCGCAAGCAGTTACCTCAAGTTGTTAACGCACTTGTTGAGGAGATGGGATATCATATCGAAGAGCTAGTAGACTTAAAGCATATGATCGTTTCCCAAATGGCAAAAGATAAAGCACTCATGAATCGAGTTTTCCAGGAAGTTGGCAAAGAGGAATTCCGATTCGTGATCAACTCAGGCATGTGGTTTGGCTTCTTGTTTGGACTTGTTCAAATGGCCGTTTGGATTTTTTATCCAAGCGCCTGGGTACTGCCAGCATTTGGGCTTTTAGTAGGCCTAGCAACTAATTGGATAGCACTTAACTGCATTTTTCGACCTCTAAATCCAGTCTATGTGCTTGGAATGCGTATACAAGGCCTGTTTTTAAAGCGGCAAAAGGAAGTAGCTGAAGTATTCTGTCGATTGGTGACCAGTGAAATACTGACCATCCGACAGCTTATGACCTCAATGATGAATGGCCCTAGAAAAGAACGCGCTCTAGCCCTGATTAAAAAGCACGTAAAACCCATTATTGAGACTGGTACCGTTCGAACAATGGCTCAAATTGTGGTTGGACCAGAAGGTTATGCTGACTTGAAAAAGACGATTGAGCAAAAAGCTTTTGAGGTTTCCACTCAACCGTTCGAAGACATCGAATTTAATAAAGACCGTGCAGAAGTTGTATCAAAGATGTTCCAAGTAAGAATGGAAAAGCTAAGCCCAAATGACTTCCAAGCTTTGCTCCGCCCTGCATTCCAAGAAGATGAATGGATACTGATTGCACTCGGAGGAATCTTAGGGCTATTAGCCGGCACAGCACAATGGGTAGGAATATTTGGCGGAAGTGTGCTCTAAGACAACCTAGATTAATTGTCATTAAACCTACACCTTTTTTAATTAAAAAAAACAGCATTTATTCCCTATTAACAGGGTATCTTGTGCCGACTGCTAATAGACTAGAATAACGACAAAGAATAAATTAAAAATACTTTTTAAGAGCACTCAAATCACTGGCTCTATTAAGATGGACATTAGATATAATGGAACAAGCAACCCTCTTACCTATCATAATCGATGCATTTGCAGCCACACTACTCTGTATACTGACTATCTTGATCAGCTTTTCGTGCTTAAAATGGGTCATTGAGCGCACCACAGACGCCAAGTTAATGGCACTTCCAGCATCTATTTTTCAAATAATCTTTACACGGTTGACACCTCAAACCGAAACACTTCTAAACAATATCATCTCAAAATATATCTCAATCCCTCGCCTATTTGAGGCACTTGAGCCTGAGAAAGTAACTAATCAAAGCATCATAGCGTTACGTGATTACACCATAGATTTTACAGATGAGCTCATGAGAGACCAAAATCCAGTTCTATGGGACAACCTTCCTAATTTCATTAGACATCGCACCTACCGGAAAATAGAAAAATTGCTCGACCCGGTAGCCAATGCGTTTATAGATTATCTCGGCGGCTCTTTTGAAGAAATATTTGATTACTCAAGTATGATCAAGAAACAAATAAAAAAAGATGCTCGCCTTGTAAACCAAATTACACTGGAGACACTTTTTTTTTACTGGCAGTCATTAAAAGAAAGATCTATTCTCATCGCAACCCTGCTTGGACTAAGTTATGCTTTTTTTGCAATCATTGGACTAGCTCCTGACCTAAGCACCTCTAGCCCCATGTTAGTAGCCTTTATCCTACTCACTGTTGCCAGCTCAATTTTAATTTCATACTTGAGCTGCCAAATTGGGGTTAAACAACAAATGAACACCAATAGCCTAGAAACAATCACACCAAAATCGACATCCAAGCTTTGGCTGCACCAACAACAGCATTTCAACTTGGTCCTTGCCCAATTACTAGCACATAAGATCTTTTTTTTCCCAGACATAATGGAACATATCTTCACTAGCCGAAAAAACCTAGTAAAGATACGCAGAATGATGCGAAAGTCGCTGCAGCCCATCACTGACGGCACACTGCTAAAGCTCATGACACAGATATTCATGGGCCCAAGCGCGCTAGTTTCGATCAAAAACAAAGCAATCGATCAGGCACTGAAGATCTCGAATATTCCTCTAAATAATAGCACTTTCATACAAGAGCAAACGAATAACCTCGAAAGAAGCTTTAAACACCAACTAGAGCAAATACCCAACCTTAACTTTTACTCCCTTCTTCAGCCACTACTGAGCGAAATACGTCTATGGTTAATCGGTATCGCTACCGCAACTGGTATTTTCATCGGTTTAATATACACTCTCTTGTTAAATTAGAACTATTAAAAGCCGTCAGGAGCACCGCGGCCATTTAAATGATACGGAAATAAAACAAATAAATGGACTAGTTTAATGGCAATATCAGATACTGAGCAGCCTCAAATTAAAATTTTATTAATACACAAACAAGCTGAGAAAGCTGAAGTATTACATAAGCGTCTAATCGCACTTGAAGCCAACCCAAGTGTCTGTACCGCCAGTCAGCTAAGCGCTGCTATTAAGGAAATATCTAACGCTCTCTTTAATCTCATTCTCGTAGACCTAGACTCATCAGACAACCCCATTAATCAAACCATCGATGCACTATTGGGACAAGCGCCCGGGGTACCCATCGTCCTGACCTGCATCAAGTCCCAAGAAGCCGAAGCGAAAGAATTACTAACCCGAGGCGTTCTGGATTATCTGGTAGAAAATAGGGACTGGAATCATGCAACGCTCACTCGCGTGCTAAGGTTTGCAATTAATCAACAGCTGAACGAAGAAGAAATCTCAAAATTGACACAATACGACCTCTTAACAGGAGTGGCAAACAGGTATTTATATAGAGATCGATTATCCCAAGCTACCATTCGAGCTCAAAGAAGCGGAAAAACAATCGCAGTAGTCATTATTGACGTCAATCAGTTCCACGCTTTCAATGAGCAAGAAGGTTATCAACTGGGAGATAAATTACTCAAGAACGTCTCTAAACAAATTGTAAAGTCTGTTCGACGCCAAGATACTGTAGCAAGACTCGGTGGCGACGAATTTGCTATTGTACTTGAGGGGTTGAATGACCCACAAGACGCTGGTTTGATTGCAAAAGAGATACTCGATCAATTCAAAAAACCCATCATCGTTGAAGAAAGCTCATATCACCTAACACTGAGTATCGGCATTGCCGTCAGCTCGGAAAGAATACTCGACCCAGACACACTGACCAAGCAAGCGGACATCGCTCGCTATCGAGCAAAGGAAGAAGATGGTAATCACTTCGAATTTTATAACACGAAAGATAATACCGAATACCAGGATCGGCACATGATGGCCGAAGAGCTCAACAGCGAACTCAGTCGCATTTTTAACGGAAACTAGTCCATCAAAGGTTCTCACTCATATCGCTGGCTTCGCTGCTGGCCTCGTAAACAAGGTCAGCAATCAATTTGACCACTAGCGTATAGATTACGCCAGTATTGCTAATACATTTTCAGGCGGCCTCCCAACTGCCGCACTGTCATCATTTACCAAAACTATCGGACGTTCCATTAATACTGGGTGGTTAGCAAGTATCTCCAACCACTCTCCTTCCGAACGATCATCTTTTTTTGTAATCCCCAGCTCCTTAGCTAGGCTTTCTTTAAAGCGAATAATGTCCGTTACAGGTACATTTAAAAGCTTAACGATCTTTTTTAATTTATGCTTGCTTGGCGGGTTTTCCAAATATTTAATGATCTTTGGTGTAATACCTTGCGACTCTATCAACGCAAGCGTTTGCCTGCTTTTACTACAGCGCGGATTATGATAAATCACTACACTCATTGTTAGTTACCTCTCTCTTTCCTTACCTTTTTATGTTTTAACTTTAAGCCTACTTTATATCTGAACACCAAATATATCGGTGTATAAGCACTTAATCGTCACTCTCCAAATAGGTATAAGCATATAAACTTGCTCTGAATTCAGTTAAGAGCCTACTCTTTTCGTCAAGGTCAACGTCTGCGTCAGCTATCTGTGCTTCAAGCCGATCCAATATAAAGTGCCCATCAAAATGAACATAGCGAAGGACTTTTTCGACAGTATCGCCACGCGTCAAATCAACTAACTCTATATCAAACGTACCATCACTTTTCTGAACGAATTCTATATCGACCGCATCAGTATCGCCAAAAAGATTATGCATATCGCCCAAAATCTCCTGATATGCGCCAACCAGAAACATACCCAATACCTGGTTTTTGCCAAAGCCTTTACTGGGTAAAGGCAAGGTTGTCTCGATGCCCATTCCATCTACATATTGGTCAATGCGACCATCAGAATCGCAGGTAATATCCTGTACCCTAGCACGGTGCTGTACTTCTTCATTCAACCCATTCAGCGGCATAATAGGGAAAATTTGATTAATCCCCCAAACATCAGGCATTGACTGAAATAATGAAAAGTTAACAAAGAGGTTTTCAGCCAACTTTTCATTTAATTCGTTCAGCAAGTGTTGGTGTGATTGTACATTATTTTTCAATTGAGCCCGAATATGCTCACAGCCCGCATAATAATAATTTTCGGCTTCAGCCCGTTCTAACAGATTAACTGAGCCATGCATAAAAGCTTCTTGAATATTTAAGAACTGATATTTCAGCTGATGCTCAACTTCCAACAAACTTCGATCATCTAATCGACTCAATGTAGACTGATACACTTGCCAAAGATCTTTTAAGGTATTACTACTATCACTTTTAGGTGGTTTTAACTCATGGTTCAGGGAAGGTGCAGGCTGCTCGACATCCATAACTTGGGCAAGCAAAACAGCATGGTGAGCCGTTAGCGCCCTACCCGACTCGGTGATAATATTGGGCACTGCAACATCTGCCATTAAGCACCGAGATTTAAGCTCATGCACAATCACGTTAGCATACTCTTTAAAATCATAATTCATCGAACAATAATTTCTTGATCTGGTGCCTTCGTAATCTATGCCCAGACCACCCCCAACATCCATCCAGGTTACCGGTGCACCTAATGCTTTTAACTCAAGATAAAAGCGAGTTGCTTCCTGCATACACTTTCTTATATCTTGAATATTTGATATTTGGGAACCCATATGAAAATGCAGTAATTTAAGGGAATCTAATGCATTTTTTTCAATCAGAAACTCAACTAAATCCAACACTGCTTTTGCAGCTAAACCAAACTTAGAACCCTCTCCGCCAGAATTTTGCCAATTTCCCTTACCTTGCATCGCTAATCGCACTCGCACACCCAGCATGGGTGTGATGTTCAAAGCAGCTGCTTCCTCAAAAACCAGATTCAACTCACTGAGCTTTTCAATCACAATCATCACTTGCCAACCCAGCTTAATACCCAGCAGGGCTAACCGAATATAAGCTCGGTCTTTATAGCCGTTACAAATGACTAGCCGTTGCTCTGATTGATTCTCCTTCGATTGCAGGAGAGCGTATACAGCCAATAACTCCGGCTTACTACCTGCCTCCAAGCCAACAGATTGACGCTTATCGGGCTGATGACAATGAGCGATTTCCGCTACCACATTACGTTGCTGATTCACTTTAATCGGATAAACAGCAACATATTTAGCATCGTAATCCTCCCTGTACATAGCTTGATGAAAGGCATCATGCAAACGCAGCACTCTGTCGCGCAAAATATGCTTAAATCGAACCAATACAGGCCATCTTATACCTCGGTCTTTCAATCGTGTTAAAATCTTACTAAAGGGAATGCTAGCTGAGACCTCACCCGATGTGTCGAGATCACACACCAACAACTCACCCGTTTCACTGATCTGAAAGTAACCTTCACTCCAATAAGCAGTATTGTAAACATCGTTCGACATACAGGTTTCCTTTTGCACAAGCATATCAATATAACATTAATCATAATAAATCTTTATGACATCACTGGTTGACAGTAGCCACCCTAGGTATAATCGCCCTCGCTCACTAAAGCAACAATGAAAGGAATAAATTTTTTTCGAATTTTGCCCAAAGAGCACACTAATTATCAATAGGCTATTAGTCAAGACATCTGCTCTAGCCAAGATGCATTAACTCAGGATCCAAAGGGCTGAATACTCATGAGCAACCCCTCAGAAGAACGCTGGTTCTATGAAGTCTTTCCTCAAGCTGGCACCAGTTTTGGGTTAGAAGTAACCTCCAAGCTACACTCAGAAAAATCTAGTTTCCAAACGATAGACATTTATCAAACCACAACTTTTGGCAAACTCATGGTACTAGATGGCTGCATCATGGTTTCAGAAAGAGATCACTTTATTTACCATGAAATGATCACTCACCCAGGTTTATTCACTCATCCTAACCCAAGAAGAGTAGCCATTATTGGCGGCGGTGACTGCGGCACACTAAAAGAAGTTCTAAAGCATGACAATGTAGAAGCTGTAACCCAAATCGAAATCGACGAAAGGGTTACGCGCATGTCCGAACAATACTTCCCTGAATTGTGTGAATTAAACCATGATAAACGAGCAACCTTTCGATTTGAAGATGGTATCAAGTGGATCAAGGCTCAGCCAGCGGGCACTTGGGATGTCATCATCATTGACTCAACAGACCCAGTAGGGCCAGCAAAAGACCTATTCAGCGATCAGTTTTTAAGTGCATGTTTTAAAGCACTTGGCGAGCACGGCATCCTGGTCCAGCAAAGTGAATCCCCGATTTTACACACGCACTCAATCATTCGCGATCTTCAGCGGGACTTAAATTCAGTGGGCTTTAATCATGTACATACACTGCCTTTTCCACTACCTGTTTACCCAAGCGGTTGGTGGAGTGCAACCATGGCCTCAAAATCTGTAAAGCCAGAACACTTTAGAAACCAAGATGCACAAAACAAGTCCTTTGATACCCACTATTACAATCATAGCATTCATCAAGCAGCACTCGCACAGCCCGAATTTATGAAACTCACATTGGCCTAAATTTTTACAGGCAGTCGATGAGCCTCTGTAGTTATTGTCAGCTGGATATACACCAACTGAAGCCAAAGGCCCAAAATACAGACTTGCAGCAACGCATGCTGTCGACAATGTGTGAAGCCTGCCGGCTGATGATGCCGCTAAACCAGCGCGCTTGCTGCTATTGCGCTGAGCCAATCACTCAACCACAGAAGGTTCAAGCTCATCACGCAAATCAGGGTGAGACTTGTAAAG
>JAYPYM010000073.1:0-760 GCA_038135915.1 Gammaproteobacteria bacterium | reverse complement strand
TTTATGGCAATACATCGTTTCTCCTCTGGTTTACACGTATCCCGTAAAAGAATCCATCCATCAATTCAAATTTAAACGAAAGCTATTATATGGTCGTGCCTTGATACAAGTATTTTTTGAGCACTTGGTGAGTCATTACGCTCATAGGCCTTTTCCAAACGTATTGATTCCAGTGCCACAACATAAAAAACGCAGCTTTCGGAGAGGTTTTAACCCTACCTTATGGTTGGCACAACAAATCTGCAAACCGCTCAGACTACCCCTTAACACGCATTTAGTGTTGAAAGACACTGATACCAGCCCACAAGTCACACTTTCTTTGCAAGATCGGAAAACCAATTTAAAAGACTCCTTTAAACTTCGTTCAGATCTTAGCAAAAGAAATAGCTCGAGCTCTTTAAAGCATACTCACATTGCGATTTTTGACGATGTAATGACGACAGGTTCAACCATCAATGAAATCATCAGAACAATAGCGCCGCTATCCCCAGCAAGTATTCATGTTTGGTGCATTGCGAGAACACCAGCAAGCTTTAAAAACGGCGATGAGTATAACTACTAACTACAGTGATAACGAATAAAGTATCAAATTAATCGTCATGTGCATTCGACCATATGTTGGCCGCTGGAGTCCCTTGATGATAGCGTAGCTGCCATTTTTCATTTGCATATGACCAAACCGATGATCGAAGCGCATGATCTTTCAGGCTACCATCGGCATTAACGCGAGACGAACGGTAAGTGAGCAATACAACGTTAG
>JAYPYM010000072.1:1091-17636 GCA_038135915.1 Gammaproteobacteria bacterium | reverse complement strand
GACATCTCCCATTTTCCAACCGGTTTTAGGGGTTAGCGGGTGAGAGTTATGGCATGAAACACAAGCCTCAGCTTGAAGCGTATCTGCTATCGCAACCTTCACTACAGACTTTCCGTTAACATCTACCTGCCTGGCGTAAGTTTCTTTAGGTGCATTGTTTAACGCCTGCCAAGCATTTTTTTGGAAAGTATTAAGGTCACGGTTTGCCCTGTTTGGAAAAGGGTATGGGCTGTATAAATTAACTTGCACATCCTCATCCGACAAGATGGCATTGACCTCATGAATAAATGTAGCAGGAAGCGGTAAGGTTTCTGCATCTCCTTTATGTTCAAAGTGAACCTTTAAACCAGAAGCAAGTGCAGGTGCTACAACGTTCTTTGTATAGTAGCCTCGAATGGTTTTGAACTGTTTAGCTATATTCTCAGCGTTATGTATAGACTTCTGTTCAACGATATTCTTCACAGCACTCGGCAGATAAAATCCTATAACAGAAATAAATACGGCTGAAACTAAAATGATAGGGCCTAAGAAACGCCACATAATTGACTTATTCATACTACTTAAAATCTCTTAATTGTTTCTCCATGAAAAATGCTTCCTAGCGCATATATCAGTATAGACTAGCGCACCTACATACAAGGCTATTTAAGTCGCTAGTTCCGGCAGAGATTAGCATGCTGAATCAGAATCATATTGGAATCACGAGGTTGTGCTACGTTAAATTAGCCAAGAATATACCGAATCAAAGCCAATAAAGATCATTTGCTTTCCTCTACCCAGGAGTATGGGCTGACGCGATCAAAATCAGGGCCCCAAACTAATACATCACAGGGAACTGGTGTTTGGCTTTGTGTTGTGCTGGAATGGGCATAAGCAGCAGAGATGCCAAAGCTTGTAATGACACCCCCATCCGCAACCATTGCGCCGTCATTGTGAGTGATTGAAGGCCAATACAGGCCAATAGAAGGCTGGCCAGATGTAGTCCAAGCAAAGAGAGAGTCAAACCAAGTAACGGAAGAAGTATAACCATTGGATTTTCCATCTATATCACTGATTGGGTATTGATGAATCCCAACTCCCTCAGCAACATCAAAATCTACCTGGACCCCTGCCGAATATACATTAGATTCAAATTTTCTACACTCAATTGTCCCATTTGATTTACTCGTCATGGAAAAGCCCCATTCTTTGGCATACCCACCTATTACCGCAAGCCCTGATGTTTTTACATAAGATACTGTTTGGTAATCTGTACCATATTTTTCGTTATGAGCGGGAAAGCTATTGAGTACGCGTTCCATATAGTCAATTCTCTTTCTATCTGCAGCATATTGCGTTACCCCAAAGGGTCCTACTGGCGGGGTTGCCTCTTCATTTGTGCGAAACTTAGCTTTAAGCGCAGCAGCAGTCGGTACCTTACTACTTGACTGTGCAATACCGCGAACAAGGTTGAGGTCTTTAAGCCCTTTTTCCCTTGTTGCCTTGTATTTTTTTTGTAGGCCCTTTTTATCAAAGGAACAAACTTTAGATTTGGCTGGGTCGCCCAACACATTTAAGTTTCGCTTGTATCCCTTCGGGCAAGTGTAACACTTGCCTGTTGGTAAATACTCGAAAGAGCCAGCTTTGCACCCTTCCCGCCCCTTGTATTTAGCAACTGCATGTCGTGTCGGTTTTCTTTTGTAGCATACTTTCTTACTCTTTATACTTCTCCACCAGGCATGCTTGTAACCCTTTGGGCAAGCGTAGCACTTGTTAGACAAGCCATTCTCGAAGGAGCCTGGGTATTTTTTATGACACTGTTTGAACCCAGTATACTCCGCCTTAATCTTATCAAGTGATTTGGCATTGGCTGGATTGAAGAAAAAAGATACAAGTAAAACAGCAATAAGACTTAAATACGTTAAATGCACTGCTACTTCCTCTGATTGTGAGTTGATAATAGAGTAGATTTATGAAGCGCCCATTCTAACCGATAAAATAATAAATTAAAGCATATTTAGACATTGTTGATGAAAGGGCGCATTCAGAGCAGAGCGCTAGGTTTGTACGCCTGGCAGATCTATATCCAAGTCTGAGATTCCAGATTCTTGACTATCTATAACTTTTCCAGCTGAACGTACCTGGTCTTCCAGCGCATACCAATCAATATGTCGTGTAATCATCATTACGCCTGCTAAGGCAAAAAATACTAACACCGACCCCATCAGCAATGCAAAATCTTCCGCTTGAATCACCACATATAAAACTGAATAGAGGAGACATAATAAGGTGGAAAACATTACAGCATTCTTCATACTCCTTAGCACGATCTTGACATAGGATACAAGTAAAGCAATACAACTAGAGGCGGCAATAAAATATGCCAGCGCAAATTCAAGATGCTCTGTGAGTGATATCAGTAATAGATAGAATACCGCCAAGGCCAAACCGACTAGGGTATACTGAACAGGGTGAATCGGGGCTTTCTGCAGAATTTCAAAAATGAAAAAAGCGATAAAACTCAGCGCAATGAACAAGAATCCATATTTAATCGATCTTTCAGACTGCATATATATATCCACTGGATCGACCAGATCTACGCTAATCACGCTCTGGAGCAACTCCCCACACCTCCCTTGACCACATTGATCCAATAAATCGCTTAGGGGATTGGAAAACTCTGTAGTATTCCAGCTTGCTTTAAACCCATTATCAGTGACTGATCGCTGCGTTGGCAGTTGTGAGCCAGAGAACATAGGGTGCGGCCAATCCGAATTGATATGCACGCTCGCAGTTTCTCCTGCGGGTAAAACGCTCAACCTTTCCATGCCCCGAAGCGATAAAGTTACAGTCTGCTTATCAGTGTTTACCTGATCATTCCAGATGTCATCTAACATGATGTGGGCTCCTTTTCCATTATTAAAGGATCCATTAGTACCTGGTTTAAAAAATTGTTTTTTGCCTTCGATGGTCAGGACGGGTGCTTCTTCAAATCCTCGGGGGTCAGTAACGGCTAAGACTATATATGGAGTTAGGAGTTCGTCGAAGTTTCGTTTTGCTTTTATGTCATTTAAAAGCGGCCTCAACGCTTCCTTTGAAAATTCCAGTTTCCAGGTTACGTCAGTTCGATAGACCGGAATTTTAAATATGCCTTTAACTCTAATATCCGATGCCACATCGTAGTTGGCATCCACCTTGGTTGGCATGACATACTTGTGGCTTATCCTGGTATGCGTAGCTGCTTTTCGCCCATTTTTTTCTTGTTCTTCCCATTGGGTTCTATAGGGCAATACCAAAATAGGACCGAGAACGACTTGCTGTCCAGTCCAACTATCGGCAACAGCTTTGCTGGCAAGTTGGTGATAGTGGTTTCGCTCTGAGACCTTTTGTTCAATTAAATGCAATGGAATCATTAAGAGTACAGCGATCACACCGGTTATAAGGACTTTTTTAGCAAGCGGGTTCTTCATAGTGGCCTCCGTCAAATTCATTAAAATCCATTTCAGTTTATTCAATCGACGTGTGGCTGTTATGTGGCGAATGTGTGATTTATGTGTGGTTTGTAAATTCTTGTAATCCTGGCAGGTTAGATACCCGATATGATCATGATATTGGGGACGAAATTGGTAAAGCTAACACAGCACGAACACCCGCCTCCGGTTCATTACATACGCAGACTTCTCCACCGTGTAGCTCCATGATTTGTTTCACAAAACTCAATCCGAGCCCAGAACTTTTCTTGCTTGTATCAGGGCGAGGTAAAGAATAAAATCGTTCGTATATTCGTTCTAAAGCATAAGCTGGAATACCTGGACCCTGATCAAGAATACTTAATACAAGCCACCCGTGGCGAGTATCGTCGGTCTTTAGTGAGATGTTTATCCTGCCATTTTCTGGACTAAAAGCAAGCGCGTTTATCATGAGATTATCTATTGCTTGGCTTAACAATAATGGGTCACCATCCACGCAAAGCGCTTTATCTAACTCAGCCAAACATTCAATGTTTCGTTTTTCTGCAAGCGCGGCGTGGCTAATCAATACACTCTCTACCAAGCGTCGAACATTAATACGTACTTTGTTCAATAGTACTGTTTGTTTTTCAATTGCAGCTAAACTCAATAAACGATTGACCAGGTTGTCTATTCTTTGCGCTTCAGTACTAATGGTTTTCATGAACCTTTTCTGGTCTTCCGCTGGTATATTCTCCGTCACTAATTCAGACGAAGCTTGAATAGCAGTGATAGGGCTTTTTAACTCGTGGGTTAACGCCAAAATGTATTTTTCTATGGTCGCTTTACCGTCAAGCTCCTCTCGCATACTTTCCATAGCTTGACCTAATTTTTGTAGCTCAGGTTCTGAAATGCTAGGCAAGCTAACCGGTTCGCCCTGCCCCATAGCCACCGCATAAAGATATAGCTTTCGAATAGACCTTGTTAGCCAAATCGATAATATACCCCCGGTAGCAGTAAAGACTATCGCAAAAATAACAGCAGTCTCTTTTAATTTTGAGCGAGCCAGCTCAATGAAAGGCTGTGAAAGCTTATTGGGTTTACCAATGGTCAATACCCCAACAATATCCTCATCTAGAGTAATGGGCGCTGCAACATACATGACCGTACTGTAATCATCGGCTGGATCATCTTGTGTAGAGCGTGCTCCATACTTGCCTTGAAGTGTTAAGTAGACATCGTTCCACTGAGAGTAATCTTCGCCAACAGCTTTGCCCCGCGAATCAAAAACGACGATGCCTTTCTTATCTGTCACGTACAGATGTAGATCAGCCGGCCCTTTAGGCAATGAGTAGAGCTCTATCTGATAATCTCGTTTCAAAAAGCGATCAACTGCTTGGGAAAAAGCCTCGCGCTGTTTCACGTTATCGAATGGAGATGCCTCAACAACCAGTGGGCGCGCAAATTCAGCTAGTAACTGCGACATATCTACCAAAGTATGTTCCGAGGACTGGCGTACACCTGGTTTAAACGCAGTCAGAAATTGGTAAGTTACGGCGATAATGACGCATAGTATGGCAAGTACAAAACTAAGAAACACTCTGAATCTTAAATGCATGCTTTCTTCAATCCATTTTTCCCCAATCCAAACTATAGCCTACGCCTCGATGAGTCACAATTGGGTTTTCGGACGGGGCAATAGATCTGAGCTTACTTCGAATACCCTTCACATGGGTATCGATGACGCGATCCAAACTGGTTTCCGGAGCATCCCATACCTGCATCATTAATTGCTCACGGGAGTATACCCGTTTAGGGTGGTCAAGTAATAAACTTAAAATTCCAAATTCATATCGGGTTAACTGCAATGTCCTTCCATGATAAGTAATAAGGCGTTTTGATGCATCACAAGTAAAAGGTCCCTTGTTACTATTATCGGGAGTCATATCCACTTGATGAGTAGTTTGATGTTCCACATCAGTGTTTAAGTTCGTAGGAGCTTGTTCACTGCGCCTTAAGATCGCGCGAATCCGAGCCACGACCTCGCGGGGGCTAAAGGGTTTAGAGACATAATCGTCGGCACCCAATTCAAAACCGACAATTCGATCCACCTCCTCTGCTCTCGCTGTAAGAAATAGAATCGCACCACGACTCGACTGCCGAATAGCCTTGCAGACTTCAAAGCCAGAGATATCTGGCAACCCCACGTCTAATACGATCAAGTGAGGTTTTACCCCGTTAAAAGCCCTAAGCGCCTCTTCTCCTAGCGACACACAGTGAGTGTCAAAATTCTCAGCATTTAAGGCATAGCTTAAACTGTCAGCGATCGCGGGTTCATCTTCCACAATCAGGATTGTTCTATGGTTCATGACTGGTTATCGTTCCTAAGTCTAAACACAGTGAATACTAAGTATAACATTTGCAGCAGTGTAGGATGTATTGGTAAACAATACATCCAAATGTATCAGAAATATTTAAATTAAATATCTTCTACCCCTTCACACAAACCACTTGTTTTAGTGTATGAACGATTTCTACTAAATCGGCCTGTGCGGCCATTACTTTATCAATTGGCTTGTAGGCAGCTGGTGTCTCATCAATGACCGAAGCGTCTTTCTTACATTCGACCCCCTCAGTTGCTTTCACATGTTCCGCCACTGACACCATTTTTTTTGCTTGAGTTCTAGACATGACCCTTCCAGCCCCATGACTACAACTACAAAAACTGTCTGGGTTTCCTAAGCCTCTGACAATGAACGAACGCGCGCCCATGCTACCTGGTATGATACCCATCTCCCCTTTTTTAGCACTGACAGCACCTTTTCTGGTTAATAAAACATCCTCACCAAAGTGATGTTCTCGGGTGACATAGTTATGGTGACAGTTCACTGCTTCGACGTCAGTCTTAAAGGCGATACCCAATGATTCTTGTAGTGCTGAGATGGTATTCACCATCATGATTTCTCGATTCACTTTCGCGAAGTGTTGCGCCCACTCGACAGCCTCAACGTATTCATCGAAATGGTTGGTCCCTTCTGGAAAATAAGCCAGATCCTGATCTGGTAGATTGATCATCCAGGTTTGCATGTCTTTCTTTGCCAATTCAATAAAATAGGTACCAATTCTATTCCCAACACCACGCGAGCCTGAATGCAACATAATCCATACGGCGTCCTGCTCATCCAGACATATTTCAACGAAGTGGTTACCAGTACCTAATGTTCCAAGGTGATTTACATTGTTGGTGTTTTTTAGCACCGGATGCTTCTCACATAGAATGTCAAACTGACTGTTGAGAACCAACCACGCATTGCCAACATGATCTGGTATGTCATTCCAGGAACCCTTGTCCCTTCGCCCTCTCAATTTTGCAGATCGACCGTGCGGAACTGCCTTTTCTATTCCGCAACGAATATCCTTTAAGTTATCCGGTAGTTGGCTTGCGGTGAGACTGGTTTTAGCTGCCATCATTCCACACCCGATATCCACACCCACAGCGGCCGGAATCACAGCCCCTACGGTAGGAATGACGCTGCCCACAGTCGCGCCTTTTCCTAAATGAACATCGGGCATCGCTGCTATCCATTTATGGATAAAAGGTAGTTCCGAGATATGCTTGAGTTGCTCCTGGGCCTTTTCTTCAAATGGTACCCCGTGAGTCCAGGACTTGATGGGGACATGCTTACCTTCTAGTACTTGATAGTTATTTTTAGGCTGGTTGTTTAAAGGATACTGATTCATGATACTGACCTATCTGTTTGATGGTTACTCATAGTTCTTTGTGACATTTACTACATTGCGAAAGCGATGCCAGTTTACTTTGAACTATCAAAAAAGTTATAACCTACTGTTTTAATTGAATATTTCCATTAAAATTAGAAAAACTAATTAGTCCTTTCGGCTACAAGCAGAGTAAATACTGCTATTTTTGATATATTACTATCAAAATTGATATAAAGCTTAGCCGAAGACATGGTCACAGTCGTCAGCGATAATTAACAGAGGAGTGACCGGATTTGAGGTTCAGTAAGCGGAGTGATGAAGAAAAAAACTTCTGTTAGGGGTGGTAGTTACAGCTTTAAAAATTAGTTTAGGACCATCGGACGGTTAACCAGGATGGTCTTCGTCGGACTCATTTTTGAGTGTCTGCCGAATTCTACCTAAACTATCTTTATATGACTCAGCATCATTGTAAGGAACAAAATTTCTTGTTCTTTGATGTTCGCCCTTCACACGACGTGCATGTTTTATTGGACACCAATATTGTTCAGTCCTTGCCATGATTTCCCGAGAATATGAGATTAACCCGTTGCCATAACCACAATACATACAATTTAACTTTTCTATTGTATTTAGATACGAAAGCCGATGTCTATCAATTCGAATGTGACAACTACGCTTTACACGCGGAATACCGTACACTCGAAAGCATATTGCTTGGTAAATAGATATAGTGATATCAAGGAATAACAGAGGAATAATCATGCCATAGATCACTGGTGCAGATAGAATATACAGTGGGTTGGCACTCAGAATATACTTCCATGTCCTGGTAGGCTTCTGCGCAACATTATTTTTTGAGTTTGACCTATAAAACAACTGTTTTTGATATAGGCTATTTGCAAGCCTACTTCCCAGATCAATTTTACGTGTTTCCAGATCTTTTCTGCTCTCTGTGAATTTAACAAAAGTTTCAAATATCTTTCTCATTCTTTCCACCTAAAACACCAATGAACCTTGATTCAATCTGCGACAAAGTACGTTTTATGTGAAACTTCTTTAGAATCAGAAGAGCCTGTCTTCAGGCTCTTCTGATTCTAAGTATTTGTCATTTAAGGGGCTGTGGCAAGCCCTGTCAAGGATAAATTTAGATTGTATAAAATTAAACTAAAATTAGCTCTCCCTATTTTCCTCCTCTGTATGTTCAGTTTTGGTTTCAGCAGGCTCTGTCACTTTAGCCTTAACGAGGTTATCGCGTGATAGATCTGCCAGTGCTTCAACTTGAAACTTAGACACACTAAACCACTCATCGCGCAAGCTGGATTTTATGACTGATTCAGAATCTTCAATGTAAACGTCATAGGTATTTTTTGATCCATCATCCACAGTGACTGAAAACGAAGGCGACTTATCCTGCCACTCTCTAATTTTCTTCTTGTCTAACACACCATTCACTGACAAGTTGGAAGCGAAGTTAACCACTTTGTTGAGTTGATCTTGAACAAGCTCTTCACTTTCATCAAGGTCATTCAACGTCCACTGATCACCCTCTTTCAACAGACTAAGCTCATTCATAACCACTGAAATAAACCGCTCTTTCTCAAGTCTCAAAAGGCTTTTGTCTAGCCAGTCATTAACCTCAATGCTCAGATCGTGGGTTCCCAATTTAGCAGAGTAGATTTCATCCTCATTACCCAAGCGAATGTGAGATTTCCGAAAACTAGGAGAAGTACCCACGTACAGGTTTTGGCTATTATCCTTATCATTTAGCTGAATCCGCTTTTTAAATTTGTCTTCAGCAACTTCAAAGCGTTCTGCTGCGGATTTAGTTTGCGCGATTGGCCATGTTTTCTTGAGTTCGCCTAAATCCTCTAATATTGAATCAATCTTTGAAGGTGCGACAGGCAGATCATTATGCTCAGGCAACGTCCATCTATCTCCACTTTTTGCTAATGAAATACTTTTGTCTGCTTCAGTTATTTCTAACTGGGTGAGATTTTCAACCAGTCGCTCACCCAGCATGAGTTGATTTGTATTTATCTTGGGGTCACCCCAGTTCGCACTCAGAGCGCCCACCAATATCAACTGAAAGACAAACACAGATGAAAGTATATTAATCGTCTTCTTCATAATCATGCCCCCTCAGCTAATATGTTGGCGTATCTAACATGTTTTTTGTGTTCCAGGAATTGACGAACCCAAAAAACGGCAAAGACAAGGAACAAGGCAGCCAGATAATTACCTAGTTCAATCATCCACTGCTCCCCGCTTTCGATAGGTGGTAGTGTTTGAGAGAACTGCCCTCGCCCACGAATGGTTAGCAACCCGGTATCTTCTAATGACCATTCCACTGCATTGGTCATAAATTGAAGTGGATTGAGGTATTCAGTTCCACCTGCCATACCTGCTAGTCGCATGGTTTGGTCATTAATGAATGAACTGGAGGGAACCACGATGAGTCTCGCAGATTCAGCAGACTTCTTAATGACACCACTGACGAGCATAGACTCCTCTTCTGCAGCATCAGCGCCCTCTGTATCGGCAGCCTCGTTTTCATCACTTTGTGCTGACAGTAGAGGCGAATCCTTATCAGCAAAATAGGAACTGAATTCTCCACTGATAGCAGCCCCTAGCAATTCAGGCTTGTATTCTTCCCCTGGACTAAAGCCACCATTGTTTCTTGGCAATAGATCAGTGCCTGAGTAACGCCAACTCTCTGAAGAGCTTGAGAAGAGTTCTGTTACTGTTCGGCTCTGATTCTTTTCTTCATCGACCGTTAGTGGTGATGCCCAAGGCAAGGTGAGTTGATTCATGCCAGAGGTCATCATGTTATCTTTCACAAAACCACTCTCACGGATGTCGATGAAGAAAGGATAATCAAGCATCCTCATCTCCTGTACCGTGATAGGGCCAACTTGTCGTGGTACTGGTACAGGGAAAGCTGTATTTTGCTTATCCATCACAAATGACTTTTCAACGGTGATACCATGGTGCGCCAACCAATCTTTTAGCCCAGTCTCAGTGTTACGAGCTGATAGGCTGGTATTAGACATCTGAATTTCATAGGGCGATGTGGCCAAAATCACTGTACCGCCCTGCATCATATACTGGTCAATCGCGAAGACCTGTTTTTCGGAAAGACTGTCAGGTGCAACCACTGCCAAAATATCAATGTGGCCAGGTACAATTCCGTTATCCAGCGTCAGACTTTCAACTTTGTAGCTCTCAGACCAGGCCGCTCTCAGATTTTCATAGCTCTTTCCAGCATACTGATTGCTTTCAGCAAAGAGGCCAATGGTTTTCATAAACCCAGTGGCATATCGCTTAATGCCTGCTGTGAGCATCTGCTCAAATTGGCTGCTGGACAATTGCTCCGGTAAAGGTACTTGAACCGCTTGTTTACCATCGTTTAATACCATATAAAAGTAAAACCGATCTGAACTGAATAGGTTCGCTGCCATAGGTGCAAAACCAAAGTCTTCAGCTATTTGCTTGGCCACTTGACCATTGTTAGCCTCAGGCTCGACAAAGTTAAAGGAAAACTGATTGCCCGACAGATCCTTTATCTCGTTCAACACATCAGGCATGGTGTTTCTGAACTCAACCAGAGCTTCAGGCAAACGTTCATTGCTGGACACATAAGCCGTTAATGAGATGGGTTGGTTGAGGTTATCAAAGAGATTCCCGCCCGTTTGATACGTATAGAGCACCTTCTTAATGCTTCGAGTAATATCATACTCAGGATTACGCAAGCGTACTTCCAGCTCATTGTTAACCTGATCTTTAATTTCAATCAGCTCACGAAATCCAAGTTTTTCAAACTCATCGCCATATTGTATAACAATATCGAAATAAGAGTTGACTACGGATGCTTGGTGCCTGTCGGCAATTTGAAGTGGAACGGGAGAGATTCCAAACTTACTGCTGGCCTCTTCTTCTAATTCAGGGTGTTTAATTGGGTCAATAAACTCTGTTCGAATTTTACCTTCACCACTTACTTCATATTCTTTGAGAAGGTCTCGAAGTTGAGGCACCAGAGGCGCTAACAATGGATGTGTTTTGTCGCTGAAATAACCTCGAATAAGAAGCGGCTCCTGCAACTGGGATAAGTAACTCTCCGATGCTTCAGAAATTGAATAGATATTACCTCGTGTCATGTCCACTCTTAAGTGATTCATTTGCTGCAACCAGAGATTGACCACCAAAAGATTAACCACAGCGACGCCCGTCAATACTTTCCAGTGAGAATGGTATTGCTGGCCTTGGCTCGATTTCACCTTTTGTGACCATCGTGCTTTTTCTAATGAAAATATATTTAGACAAAGGAAACTGGCAGTGATACTTAGATAGAAATACAAATCTCTAGCATCCAGTACCCCCCGTGTGATCGACTCAAATCGAGAGCCTGAGCCTAGTAATCGTAAATAATCACTGACAACAAAGTTAAACAGTCCTACCAGAAGATCACTGCCAATGAAGAAGAATAGGCCACAAACTATAGTCGTGATCAGCAAGCTTACGATTTGATTATCACTTCTCGAACTGATGAATAATCCAATTGACAAGTACGCAGCACCTAGCAAAATAGTTGCGAGATATGCTGATAAAATAGGACCCCAGTCTAAGTTCGCGATAAAAGATACAGATATGGGTAAAATTAACGTCAGGCTGAGCGCTACGGTGAGCAACGCCAAGCAAGCGAGAAATTTCCCTATCACAAATTGCCATGTGGCTGTTGGCACGGTAATAAGAAATTCCAGAGTACCTGATCGTTTTTCTTCACTCCACATGCGCATGGTGAGCGCACCACAGAGGAAGATCAACATGATCGGCATCCATTCAAATAATGGGCGGACATCCGCTATATTACGAGCGAAAAAGGCCTCTCCCCAAAAGACGACGAACAAACACAGGCCTACAAAAGCTGTCAGGAATATATAGGCAAGCGGTGATGCAAAAAATATAGTGAGTTCTTTCTGTGCAATTCGTTTGATTGCTGACATATCAAGCTGCATGATCATACCCTCCTACGATTTTCAAGGGTTTACCGTGGCTTGATTTAATTTCTTCAAGTACGCCTTCGAGATCAAACTGTAATGCTTCTATACCGAAGATCCTAAAGCCCTTATTTGATACTTCTTTGATGATTTCCGCTGTACAACGATCAACAGATTCAGTGCCCACTTGTTTAACTTCGATTTGATAATGGAACTGATTCGATTCCTCTTTCACAAACTTTGCACTATTAACGCTGCTAATTTGCTTGAGAAGCGGCATGATCTCTTTAGAGCTTGCATCTGTCCGTAATTGTAGTTTATGGCTATCCATTAGCTCATTTAGGGGCGCGTTCAAAGCCACAGAGCCTTGGCCTAAGACAACGACTCTGTCACACATGGCTTTAACTTCTTGCATAATATGCGTCGAAATGATGACCGTCGCTTCTTCTTTCAGCGAGAGAATCAAGTCTCTCATATGCTGCGTCTGCGCAGGGTCTAAACCATTGGTTGGCTCGTCAAGTATGAGGATACTCGGTTTGCCTAACAGGGCTTGCGCTACTCCTACCCGCTGACGATAACCACGGGATAGAGTTTCTATTTTTTGAAAGGCTTTTTCTTTAAGATCGGTTTTAAGTATCACATCCCGTATCTCTTGGGGACTTGATTGCTCATCGATACCTCTAATAGTTGCGGCATAATCAAGGTAATCGATGACGGTCATCTCAGGATACACTGGCGAGCTTTCGGGAAGGTACCCAATATTTTTTTGTTTCTGCAGAACGCTGCCCGTCACTTGTTGACCGTCAATGAGAATTTCACCATCCGAAGGTTCAAGATAACCAGTAAGCATCTTCATCAGCGTAGTTTTACCTGCACCGTTATGACCGAGTAACCCGAGTATCTCGCCTTTCTTAATACTGAAGTTGAGCTTATTGACTGCTATATTCTCGCCGAAGTATCGACTGACGTTCTTGATCTCTATCACCGTTCTTCCTCCAAAAAAATTTTAAAAATTAGATTAGTCGCTTGTAATCATGATGCAAGACTTACGAAGTCTGGTCATATTTATGCTCACGATACTTTAAACAGACCATGGACTAACATCCGTTACTCCACAACCATTAAAGCCAATGCAATGGCAAGACTAACAATTTCGTAAGGCGGGTGGGGGGATCTTATATCGGTATTTTGCTTTACCAATACGAAAGAAGGAGCAACGGTTTGTTGCAATGGCGTTTTTCAATAAAAGCGATAAGGGCACCCAATGGTTCATAGCATCCTCACACAGTCATTTTAGTCTTTCAGAGTTCTCCAAAAATCGTTGAACATCAAGATGGGGATAGCGCTATAAATTTTCAAGATCTAAGTAGATCTTTTTTTTTGAAAAAAATCGATACTTTTCTACTCAAAATAGGCTTAACGGCTAAACAATTAGTTAAATGTTAATGTCGTTATAAAACAATTGCTTGTTGCACCTAAAACAGCCATGAAAAATATGTGAATCTGGTCTTGAAAATTTAAAGTGAATCCCCAACAACACCCTCGGAAGTTAAATTGGTGATTGAAGGAGCGTATCTTCATGACTATGAAAGAGGCTGTTCTGTTATGGGCAACTGATAACACTCGTACAACTCTGTTGCAATTGGCCGAGCGCATAGATACCAATATCAACTTTCACGTCTGTGATAGTATCGAGAAATTCTACGATGAGATTTGTTCACAAAAGATTATTGTTTTGGGGGCCATCATAGAACTTAATTTAATTCAAAATGATGTTCAAAATATTTTGGAATACATCTCAAATCAAACATTGGCTATGCCTCTATATCTGATTTCTGACGCACGCATGGAATTTGTCCCTAATTGCCATGTGCAATATTGCTGCTATCAACGCACAAAAAGCCAGTTACAAAAACTATTGAGCAATATTTCAACAGCCTCCTCATACAAGAGAACCAGATCAAAATCATCTCAATCCCTAAATACGGGCAAGCCAATTTGTCAAACACAAAAGTCCTACGAGCGGGTTATTCAGCATCTTCGAAGTACACAAAAAAAAGGGCTTACACATATTCAAACCAGGAATTCATAAACGGGTAACTTGAGATCAGCAATATTGAAAAAGAATTTGTAATCAAAAGCTGTTTCGACATTGGCTCTTAGATTCAGGAACAAACTATTCGCAGTTTTGTCTGAGAAGATAGGTTAGATTTAGTTGCAAGATAGATCTTGAATTTTGAAAGTGAATCCCCAAGGAAATGATGGAAGAGAATACTTGGCAGAGTATAAGGAGTATGAAGTCATGATGAGAAGTAGCGCTATATTATTATGGTCAAACAAAAACATTCAAGCCAAACTGACCCAACTAGCCGAGATACGAAAGACTAACATTAACTTTTATGTTTGCGATAATATTAAGGAGCTATACTACGAGGTCTTTTCAAAAAATACTCGTGTTTTGGGTATTATCCTCCAGCCCAAGCTAAATCCTAAAGATGCCTACAGGCTGTTAGAATGTATTTCAGATCAACACCTTTCTATTCCTGCATACCTAATCACTGATACGATGGAGAAGTCTGAATTTGATTGTGCTGAGACTAAGCACCCTTGCTACTCACATACCAAAACTCATTTAAAAATGCTCCTCGATCACTTAGAGGAAAGTATTGTCAGTAAAACGAAGAAAATTAAACCATTTAAAACGCATGATAATCAAAGATCAATAAGAAATCTTCGTGAATCTTACGAGCGACTCGTTAATGGTGCAGGAGAAGGTATCGTAGGCTTGGATAAATACGGGGTGATTACTTTTGCAAACCCAGTTGCAGCGGAGCTACTATCACTTTCAGTAGACGATGTGATTGGTAAAAAATTCAGTGACTTTGCTATAGATTCGCCTCTTCAGCTTTGTACTACCAGTACCAGCAATTCAAAGTCGAAAAGCAACTGTCCGCTCTCTCGAATTAGAAGGGGGATTATAAAGAACAGTAACCAAGAGAGAATTCATGTTGAATATACGCTCAGCTACATCGGTCGCAGCAATGATCCTACGGTTCATGTCATGGTCATTGAAGACATTACAGAGCGGGTTAAATTTGAAGAAACACTGAAGAGAATTGCTACCGTTGACAATCTCACCGGCATCTTTAATCGATTTTATTACGAAAATGTGTTGAATCAAGAATTATCCAGTAGAAGAAACAGCGCGACCGAAATGACACAGTTGCTAGTGGATGTTGATAACTTCAAAGGCATTAATGACCGGTATGGACACTTAGTCGGAGACAAGGTGCTGATTGATATTGCCAAAAGGCTTAAACAACAGGTTAGGAGAGAAGATCTCGTTGCCAGACTAGGAGGGGACGAGTTTGTTGTACTGATCAAAGACATTTCTGCTGATGATGCAGAAAAGCTTGCAGAAAAGATTACTGAGTCCATGGAAGAGCCTATCGTAATACTCGATAGCCCTTTAAATGTCAGTATTTCAGTTGGCGTTCATCATATTGATCCCGAGAAAGACAGCGTTCACTCTGCGATAAATAAATCTGACCGAGCCATGTATTTAGTCAAACAATCAGATAAAAATGGCGTGGCAGTGTACGACAATCTGCTGGAGCAGAAAGGCTTGCTTCAACCTGATAACTTACTGGATTCAAAGATTGATATCAACTTGATTCACTAACGATCTATGTGGAGGTTAACAATGACTAGTGATAAAAAAGTTAAATTGCTTTCAGTGGGCATTGCGTTATTTGTTTCGATCAGTTTAGCGCTCGGTGTCTATGCGTTTAATCTGAAACTACAAATAGATTCTTCCACCAATAAATCAGCATTGACGCCCGACTTTGACCTTCAGAGTAATACTGCTCCTAGCAATAATACTCAACCCTTTGATCCCTTTTCTATGTCTGGATTTTTTGATGATTCATGGCCTGGACAGTCGATGCTAAATCAAATGAGAGCAATGACTCAGCAGATGGGTGCTAATTTTCCAATGGATATGGGCGGTTCAATGGGGTTTGCCAACCTCTCTGTCCCAAAGGTTGAATTAACTGAGAATGACGAGGAATATGTGGTCAATGTGACCATACCAGAAGGACAAGAGGTGTCACTGGACACAGAATTAGTGGATAATAGGCTTACGATTTCAGGCAGCGTCGTTAACCGATCGAAGAATGATGACCCATTGGGTACAAACAATCATTTCATGAGTCAATCTATGAGCAAGAGTAAATTTTCACAAACACTACCGCTCCCCTACGCAAATGCAAACTCTCAATTACAGATAGACGATGAAGGGGAAGGTAAAATAACGATTAAGGTTCCAAAAGCATAAGGCATGCAAGATCATACCGATGTTGTTTTGAGGCGAATGCGATGGGTAACCTTCAGCCTCGTGA
>JAYPYM010000072.1:0-1081 GCA_038135915.1 Gammaproteobacteria bacterium | reverse complement strand
CCTCGTGAGTCTTTTTATTATTTGGCAAGTATTTCCATGGATTGAGCGACACTTGTTCAATGCCAGTGTTGAACCCAGGGCCCTCACTGCGCGTGGCGACTTAGCGTCTGACGAAAAATCAACGATTCAAATCTTTGAGCAAGCCAGCCCCTCTGTAGTCTTTATCTCAACTCGCAAAAGAGTTAGAGATTTCTGGACCCGAAACGTATTTAGTGTCCAGCGTGGTAATGGTTCAGGCTTTGTATGGGATGATCTAGGTCATGTGGTGACGAACCATCACGTGATTCAAGGTGCATCAGAAGCAAGCGTTCGCCTTAACGATGGGCGTAGCTACGATGCAGTGCTGGTAGGTACAAGTCCGACGCATGATCTAGCCGTTTTACGGATTAATGTTTCCTTCGATCGCCCTCCCCCTGTCCCCGTCGGCACCAGCTTCGACTTGAAAGTGGGTCAAAAAGTATATGCCATTGGTAATCCCTTTGGTCTGGATTACACCCTTACCAGTGGCCTTGTATCCGCTCTGGATCGCTCACTATCTGGAGAAGGTGGCTCAACCATCAATCACCTGATTCAAACAGATGCAGCGATTAATCCAGGTAATTCAGGAGGCCCTTTACTAGACAGTGCGGGTCGTTTAATTGGCATTAATACCGCCATCTACAGTCCTTCCGGTGCCTATGCAGGTATTGGTTTTGCCGTACCAGTGGATACAGTCAATCGGGTCGTACCACAACTGATTGCACAGGGCAGATATATTCGACCAGACCTTGGCATCACCTTAGATGAAGACTTAAATACAAGAATCACCCGAAGATTAGGAATGAAGGGTGCCTTGGTATTAAATGTACAACCTGGCTCATCAGCAGAGAGAGCTGGGCTAATTGGAACCAAAATGGGTTTTGGCGGGCAAATCGTTCCCGGCGATCTAATTCTTGAGCTCAACGGCAACCAAATAGAGTCCGTCTCCGATTTTCATGCTGTTCTTGACGAACATAGAGTTGGCGACACCGTTAATTTGCTCATATTACGCCAAGAAAGAAAAACGTCGATTGGGATAACGCTCTAAGCAGGAAGCTAAACC
>JAYPYM010000071.1:16157-17761 GCA_038135915.1 Gammaproteobacteria bacterium | reverse complement strand
AACAAAATCTTGAAACATCAGAGCTCTCATAGAATTCTTCAACTGTAAATTCTGTTTTATTTGCATCTTCTAATATTGTGTTAACTGATAGGTGAAACCTTACTCTAGGAAAAAGATCATAAGACAGCATCTTTATCTTGGCATCTAAATCACTCACACCCCTAGAAACTTTAAGCCCAAGCTTTTTCTGACAATCTTTTACTTCTTTAAGACTTACCACACTGTCTGAAGTCAATTTAAGATCCGTTCCATCTATGTATTCTGCCGGCGGGCTTTTCCTTTCCAATCCTTCACTCAGCTCAGGAATGGATTCAAGAATTATTTTATTTTTATCAAAATACGTTACATCAAAAGGAAACCTGACTATCTGCTCATCTTGTTTGGTTCTCTCTAACCAGTAAAAATTTCCAGCCACCATTTTAATCTTTAAACTTTTAGTAAAGGATTCAAGAGAATCAGGGTCTTCAAGTTTAAAGTAGCAATTCCAGCTGCTTTCATCAGATACAAGTTTACCGTCCTTATAAATACCGTACGAGCTTCCTGGAACTCTTACATGAGCAACGTTAATAAAGTCAGGGACAATTCTGCAAAGCTCACCATAAAGATCATTGATGCTCATCGCTTTTAATTTATCAGGCATATTATCAGAACAAGTTGTACTCAACACTAATAGATTGGTATGCTTAAAGTTATCTTTTTTCCTCGTACAGATTTTATTTCTTAGGTCTCTTTCAATAGATTCATACTTCATTTCAGAAACAATTTGAAACTCACGCCATTCACTTATATGAACTGTCGGCATGATTACTTTAAAATCACCTCTGTTTACGAGATGCTCAAACTCATTTAAAGTAACAGAAACAGTCTCTGCATCATAGGAATTAGAAAAACCTTTCTCTGTTTTCAAAAGGCATTCTTGATCCTCTAAATAATCAAAGCAGTAACCGATAAATCTATCTTCAGGCTTAAGAAGAGTAAATTGAATCTTATCTGGATCAGGTAAATTATCTGTTTTTTGTTTGCTCACTTCTAAAACTTCCTATCAATCACTGGATCAACATTCGATCCTGTTATTTTTCTGTAGGCATCAATCATTACCTGCCTTAATCTCTCTTCATTTTGGTTCTCATTAATACAAATAAACGAATCATGAATAGGTAACAGGGGCCCATAGTCTTTCTCATAGCAAAATTGATTTAACACCTCTTCACAAATCAGGCTATCTATGTACTGCAAGTAACAAGCACCGAAAGAACCAGAATAAAGAAAGTTATGCTCAAGTAACACGGTATGTTTTTTATGAATTGTCTCTACCAGTTCATTGACAGTTAATTCCCTGATGGGGCTCTCTTTATCAAGCCTCCCAATTAACATGCCGATAGATTTGTTGGCTTTATTTGGGTCATCAGCAAAGAGAATGTACTTGAATATATCCTTGATATCTGAACGGACTTCATTCCAGCACTCACCGAATTCTTCGATAAAGTAAAGATCACTCTCTTTGTGAAAAATATTGCATAATGCATACATCAATCTTGGATGAAAACTTTTAAAATCTAGCTCAAGGCATTTTTTACCATCTATCTCGATATTTGAACGTGATA
>JAYPYM010000071.1:3146-16147 GCA_038135915.1 Gammaproteobacteria bacterium | reverse complement strand
CCGTTGCCCATCAGAACTACGCAAGTGCATGTATCCTGTACCTGATGGCGTATCAAAGTTGTGCTGAGGCATGATGCCCTTGCAATAAAACCTCATACCCTGTTCATAGAAACGGAACCTTTTATCATGAAAATTTGAATTAGTTATTTTGAGTCTGCTGTTATTGACCTCTTTGGGAAATCTATTACTGTCCAGCCTAACATTGGAAGCCACTCTGTATAAGAAGGGGCTTATAAGTTGGTATCGTCTATTTTCATAAGCAATCTCAAATCTGTGCGCTTGATAAAGCTCATTCATATTAATACAGGTTTTAGTGAGTTTGGTCTTGATATTCTTTGACAGGTTAACATCAGTTATTTTCCTGTCTTCTTCATGGCCTTTGCTCTTATTAAATTTTAAAACCCCAGTCTCATCGGACCATGCTAAATCATAAATATTTAGTTTTTCATCGATGACCCACTGTTTAAATTCTGAGTAAGCACGAAAACAGGATGACTTACCTTGAAAGCTGGTTACTTGGCCTTTCTCATTTAAAATAGGTACATCAATGCCTTTAACATGATTAATTATGTTTTCATGTTCTATTAAGCAGTCAACGATATCTTGGATTAGTCTTCGCCATCCAGAATGGTCATGCCTGCGGGAGTATCTCACCCATACTTGATCTCGTCTGACTGACAATATCAGATTTGCAACAACTGAATTAAAAGCACGAGTGATGTTTGCTTTATTCTTTCTTGGGTATCGGCTCAGAATATAGTCAAAGAGTTCGTTTAATTTTTCATATTCATTATCGTTTTTAAAAACCAAATCCATCTGATAACGTTGGCTGTAATTTGGATTGTCATCTTCATCATAGAGCTGATTAGACTCACGCCGCCACTCTTTTAGGACTTCTTCAAACTCACTGTCTGATGCTTTCTCAAACCAGTAATCAAGTTGTTTCTGTTCTTGTGAGCTTGTCATTTAATTACTTCATTTTTAATGAATGTTCACGCCACCTATAAGGTCATTACATTAATATTAGTACAGCATATCAATAACTTTGCGTTTAGCATCCTCATTAACATCAATATATCTTGATGTAACTTGAAGGTTACTATGACCTGCTAATTCTTGGACTTCTCTTAAAGAACCGCCTGCTTTAACTATTTGACGAGCAGCGTTAGTAATAAAGCTTCGACGGCCTGAATGACTACTAGCACCTTTAAACCCTAGTGAACGATATAGTCGCTGAAAGAAACACACGACTGTCCGTGGGCTCATCCTGTTACCACGTTCACTTAATATGACTGCTTTGTCTGTTTGGACTTTACCAGTCACTCTAAGATGTTCTATTAGTGTTTCTCTGATCTGTTTTGCCATAGGTATTCGACGGCCACCACTCTTACCTTTGGATGCTTTATTATAGAGTGTGATTTCAGTAGAGATTGAACCATCAACGTCAGTGACCATACTCCAATCTAATTTTGATATCTCAATTGCTCTAAGGCCCGCTTGTATTGATAGTAGGAATATCAATCTATTTCTGATTGGGTGCCGAGTAGATTCAAGATAACCGAGGGTTTGGTCAATCTGTCTTTTACTGAGAACTTTTGCTTGTTTGGTTAAAGCCATATCACTACCTCATGACTTGATACAGTACATCACGGTTTAATATTAATATGCACTGTCTCAATCGTACACTTCAGCGATAAGAGCTTAAGCTGTTGATCTGGTTTGCTTTAACTGTTTTGGTAACTGGATATGCAATGGTCATTTGGTATCAAGTGACCATCGTTACAAAAAAAGATCCGATTAGTTTTCCATTACGAATGTTCGATAACGCTGTGAAGTCTCTTTATAAGTAGGCCCTTCAATTGAAGGGGATTAACTTAATCAAAAATATAGAGAGACTAAAAATGAACTATCTTCAATCACACACTTGGCTTGATGACTACTACGCAGATCGATTCAACGTATTCCCACCGTTCGACCTACTAGATTCTGATTCAAACAGCATCAACGATATTCTTCAAGAAGCTATCGACTGGTATTCACTATCAGGTATCACACTCACTGTCATTTAAATACTCAGTGACTATGAATCATGGATGATTCAACCCACACATGCTCAATCTGCACTAATGGTCCCCAGTAATATTCACCATCCCATAAAACCAGCTCACAAAAATAAAGTTCCATATAGCTTTATTTCCATAAAGCGGCTCAATCAAAAAATCGCCATAACTTGTTAATGGCCGTGCGGGCCAAATAATAGTCTTTAATGACTCGTATCATATAAGAATAACTATGCCGTCATCTCAGTATTGAAAGTTGGTATTAGCAGACCTACTGATTCCCTTCTGGTTTGGTGTGTGTTAGTTTGGCCCGGAACCAAGTTAATTATTTAAGTGTTTAAGATTTGATAGGAACAATTCATTTTACTTTACTAGACAACGCCTGCGTAGTTATTGAGATTATGTTTCTGTCTAATATGCGTTAGGCTCTAAGATAGGGAGATATTAATGCAGCAAGTTGCCACAAATACGCCTTTGTACTTAGACTGGTCATTTTGGGCCGTTATTGTTGCATCGATAGCCGTCATTCTCTCTCAAATACCACCTATTCATGTTCTCTTGAAACGGGCGAGGTTAGACCTGGAGGTTTACTCAAAAATATCGATCACACATAAAGTTGGCAACCCAAACCTACAATTACACCTGGTCTTGAATAATATAGGCGGGCGAAAAATACGAGTTAAATCTATCGAAATACATTTATCCAGAGACGGAAAAGACTTAGTTGTACTCCCTGCGCTAAATTACCTTCAACAGCAGAGCAGCAAAGAAAACTTACTTTTTACGGCATTTTCGTTAAAGCCAAATGACGAGTGGGGACATATAGTGAACTTCCTCAACTACTTTGGCCGAGAAGATGAAAAACGATACCAGGAAATTGAAGGCAATATGCTTGCCGATTATCGAAAAAATAAGAGCAGCACTCAAAACAAAGACGAAAATATTCACGAGCACCCAAGCGCGTTAGTTGAATCAGCACAAAGTTTTTATAATGAGAAATTTATCTGGAGCCCAGGTGAATATCAAATGAAGGTTAAGGTTAATACAGATAATGAGGCGGCTGATTTGTTAAAAACATATCGATTTAGTGTATTCGAATCGCAAACGAGTACGCTATCGGCGATCACAGAATACTTTAAATATGGCGGTGGTCTTTGGTGGGATCCAAATTTACAAACCGCAGTTATTCTAGAAATATCGGAAGCCTAATCGGGTAATGAATCCTAAAAAAACCGATTCCATTACCAACAAATCCATGATAGCTTTATTCGCATAAAGCGGTTCAATCAAAGAGAAGCAAGACAGATGAAACTTAAAGGTACTTGGCACATTACCGAAATGGAAATGTGGGACGAAGATTACTTCAACATGGAAACCCAAGCATTCATTAGAGTAAATGAGGATGGCTCAGGTGAGTTTCAGTTCGGTCTCGTCAGCGGTCATATCGATGGCGACTTTATTTTAGAAGGTACTGACGAAAAACTTGAATTCACATGGGATGGCAACGAAGAGTGCGACCCAGCTTCAGGAAGCGGCTGGTTAAAGCTGAAAGGCACAGACACTAATACCCTGAAAGGAAAGTTTAAATTCCATATGGGCGAGCGATCAAAGTTCTATGCGATGCGAGCGAAATAGATCGTTCTCAAGCCAGCTTTACTTACTTACAGCAGACTATATTCATTATCAAAATTTAATTCATCTGAACGCGCACCGCCATTGTCACCATTATCAAAATAAAGCGTTACACCAGTATTTTGGATAATTGTTTCCTGTAAGGCACCGTCACTATCTCTGATAAGGTTAATTTGATAGGCCTTGACGCCAGAAGTGGTAGTAACCTCCAATCCAAGAGAATATGTGCCTGAAGAAATAAAGTTTGTAGCTTTTGACAACGTGCAATCTTCATCCTCATAAAAATCCAGTGTTGCTGTATAATTACCAGAATCAAAACTGAAAGTCGTGGTATAAAATTGACTGTTAGGTGCATCTTCAGTGCATACACTAGATAACCAAGAGCCGTTCGCATAGGTTATCTCAACGTCACTTTCCGTTAAAATTCTAATTCTAGTATCGGCTGGTTCACTTGAGCCACCGCCAGATCCACCGCAGCCGGAGGTGACAAAAAGGATGACTGCGAATATCAAATAATATTTAAATTCCATAATTAAATTTGCTCATAGTTTTTGTTAGCCTTAGTTTACTACTTCCCGTCTATCCATACTTCTTTTATCCAGCTTGCAAGATTCGGCCACTCTTCATTGGATGTACCGTCATGTGACCAAAATCGCACCTTATTATCTTTGGTTAAACAATAATAGTCGCTATTATCCTCACAAATTGGCAATAGGTCTTCAGGCAAACCTATTGCCCGCCCTTCTTGAAGAGAGGTCTCTAGCTCTCGTGGGTCGTTTCTTTTATCAGTGATTAATAGTGGTTCTAAGGCACCATAAATAATGTTACTAGCATGTTTAAGAAATATTTTATAATCCCTTGAAAAAACAAAGCCTATATTTTCCTCATAAGAACTTATCAATGAGTCGATTGGGCGTGGCACATTTATTTGCTTATCTGAAAGTATCTTAAGCTCGTCAATGACCGCATAAATATCCATTAGTTCCTTACGAAAGGTTTGACTTTATACGTTTAATTAAAAATTCACACATATCTGTGGCATAGTGCTCTTTCTTACCTGACGGAAGCCGTAAGTAAATAGGGTATTCACCTTTTTCCATTTCATCAACGGCAAATAAGAAAATCTCATCTAAGTCAGTTTCCATGATTACAATTTCATTATCTTTTGTTAAACCAGATTTTTTGTTTATTAAATGCTGATATACAATGTCACCACCATTTACTTCTTCAAAATTCATACCATAAATACTATAAACTTCTTCACCACCTATCTCGCCACCAGAGTAATTCTTTAAAAACCATACATATGACTCTGGAAGTTTCACTCCGAGGACTTTTTCAGCTTTATCAAACCAATTTTGTTCAACAGCATTTTCAGATGTTCCAAAGTCAACAAGGTCTGGATTTTCATTTATAAGCTTTTCAAGCTCTTTAATACTTGACTCATTCATCATTGCAATTAAAACCCCTTAGATCGTTCCACCCAATATTTACTCTTCCATGCGTTAAACTGGCTTCTGTTTATTCCCGATGGTATTGAGTTAGGATTAATATGAATTACACTACTATTTCTTTGATGGAAAGTTTGTGTCATTTCCGCAAGAGCACTACTTTGATTCTGCGTCATATGGTGAAGGTTTACAGATTTGCCATCTGTTCCAATTGGGGCCCGTCCGCTAGCCATTCTTTGCACGTTTGTGCCTTGAACTGTTGTACCTCCTTGTCTCCAAGAAGAGACTAAACTGGGGTCAAAGATATCATTGCGTTGATACACTTTATGACCTAAGAAGTTGGTTTCATTTGTCCAGAACCTTCTCCCTCCTGAGAAAGCTTCATCACCATATCTTGCTACACCTAGCCCAGCTGATGCGCCCCCAGGTATACCAGGTAACATTGCTGCTCCAAAGTCCAGCAAACATCCAAGAGTATTCGCTGCGCCCCAAAGATAGTCACCATTCGAAAAGTCATTTATGGCATTGCTGAAACCTAAAAACGAACTACCAAAATCCCACAATGTTTCAAAAATCTCACCTGTTGGATCAGTGTAACGATAGGGGTTATTATTCGCATAGGCGAAGAGATTGAAACCAAACGGGTTAGGTTTGTTTCCTGAAGCATAGTCAAGCGGTGAAATAGGATCAGGTGATATAAACCTTCCTGTAACAGTATCGTAATAACGGGCATTCATATATATAAGCCCGGTATCGCCTACTTCCTCTTTTCCAGTGAACCAAACCTCATTCTGTTCATCATTATCTGAGTCTTTGATTCTTTCACCGTATGGCTTGTACTGCTGACTTTGCCAGATCACTTGACCATGATGGTCTGTGGCAGCTACTGGTGACCCATATAAATCATTATGAAAATATGTAACCGTCTGAGCACCGAAGAGGGTTGGGCTAATAACTAGAAGAAGTGCTAACTGTATATACTTTAAAAATTTCATCTCACTGTCTCCTAGTCATTCATGTAGAAAATCATTGGCACTAGCGCATAGTTAAAATTTGGCAGGTCATCCAAATGATCAGGGATGCCATCTGCATCAGTATCAATTGATAGGGGATCAGTGCCCAAGTAGCGTTCTTCTAGATTGGTAAGGCCATCGCCGTCCAGGTCAGAGTGGGCATCATTAAAAAAGGCGTTTAATCCGAAGCTCATCTCGTACCTATCTTTCATTCCATCTGCATCGGTATCGTCTGTTCTTAGACTGGTGCCTCGCTGGTGTTCATATAGATTGCTCCACCCATCTCCATCACTATCTAGAGCTGCATCAAAGGGGTCGTTAATATCAAGGCCAGCTTGCACTTCTATACAATCTTGTATACCGTCAGAGTCTGTGTCTAAATTCCCACATTCGGTAATCCTGGCTAATAGTTTTCCATCGAAGTAAAGATAGTTACTGTACTCCCCTGTGCTCTGATTCTTCTTGTGAATGAGTTGGCCAGCTTGGTTAAATACAGAATATTCAGTGATGCCACTTTCTATTGTTTTTGTTCTGTGTCCATTTCCATCATAGGAATATTGAATATCATTTGAATTTCCTGATGCAGTCTCTTTAATCTTCAATAGGCGGTTAGCATGATCAAAGTCAAAGTGATTACGGCCATTAAACTTCAATGCCCCATATTCATTGTATGTGTATGCTGCACTACCATTAACTGAATTGATTCTGTTTCTAGAACCGTTGTAATTATAGGAAGTTACATCACTACCGAGCTGCATGGACGTAATGTTATGAGCATTATCATATGAAAAACTGCCAGCTCCCCAACGGGAATTAGCCGTTGTTAATCGATTGACGCCATCATAGAAAAGAGTTTTATTGTTTAAGCTATTATTGAGGTCATCAATATTGCTAACGTTATACCCTGAGTCATAGTGATATTTAATGTTAATTGGAGCAGCGCCACTGATTGTGCTGGAACTGATTTTCTCGACTAGGTCAGAGGCATACTTTTCTACTGTGATTTCATCACCATTTCCAAAGAGTATCGACTCAGCTTGACCGTTAGGATGATAAGAAGCTGATACAATATGATTACCCATTTGATGTGGATTTCCGAAAGAATCAGGATTCATGGACAGTGCTAGTCCACTTGGGTATGTGATGGTCTCGAGTAACGAACTACCCTGATTTGAGATTCTCTTGTAGCTATAGCCTACAGTGAACACCTGACCATCTATCGTAAGTTTTTCTTCAGTGATCTGCTTTAGGGCGTCATACTGATAATCCCACTGGCTATTCTCACCTACCATTACCAGTCGCTGTATATTTCCATCTGGATAATATTGGTAGTCGAGGTCGGTTGTGCTATTTGGGTAATCGATATAATCAACTCTGTTGAGATCATCGTATGTAAAGGTTGTAGTGAAGTTATTCACCTGCTTGGTTTTTAAGTTGCCCTGCAAATCGTAAGTGAACTTCATGGTTTTAACGCCACTTGCGCCACCAGTTTCATTGATTTCAGGGTGAATCGCAGTCTCAACTAATTTGTTGCTGTTGTACTTAAATTCACGAAGGACATTCCCTTGCTGTATACCCCAGATGTGGCCTGAGTTATCTCTTGTGAGTACTGTGGTAATGAAAACATCCGGACCAGCACTCTTCTGAACCTCTACTCTATCCACCAACCCCTTGGCAGGATCGCCAAAGACCTGATTATAGTATTTTGTTTTAAATCCTCGCGCGTCAGTCTCAATATAGCCATAGTTAAACCCAGCTTCATTACAGGACGAATCGTAACAATAGACCGTTGAGTGATTGCTTCCAGTGTTTTCACTGCTCGTAATTCTTCCCAAACCGTCAAAGTTTGTCTCAATACCTTTAACTACCGCTTTATTCAGGCTGGTTTCATACGTTGGAAAGGACTCGAATGTTTTTCGTCCCTCATGATCGTATTCAATATATGTATAAATGGTTTGAACACTTGAGTTAACTGGGGCTAAATCTTGCTCAACTATTTTGTATGCTCGCCCTAGTCCATCAAGGTAAACCTCTTTTTGATAGTTGCCGGTTGTTTCTTTCTTAACAACATTACTGACTGTTCCATTACTTGCTTGGTATGTATAGATAATGTCTGTCGGCACTGATCCATCGACCGTGACTTTTTTAACTCTATTGAGTCCGTCATATTGATAATTTTTAAATATGCCAAGCGGGTCTTTTTCCCATGCAATGGTGCCCGTGTTATTCACTTCGCGCTCAAAAACGACGGCTTCTGGATGCTCTTCTTTTCTAGGTATACCAAATTTGTAGTTGGTATATTTAATACTTACTTTGGGATCACTTGTGCTGTTTTTATTCCATTTTTTAAACTCAAGGTTACCGTCACTGTAATATTCAAACTCCTGCTTAATCCCATTATTAATGGTGTGCTTTAAAAGTCCAGATACGTAGTAGTCTTTCTCACTCACTGAGTCTGTATATTCTGGATGTGGGTCAACAATGGTTGTATTCAGAGGAAGGTTTATTATCCATTTTGCTGTATCCGAATAGTAAGACCTATTGGTAGTTCTGGAATAATTGGCTTGCTCACTGATAGTTTGAGGGCCACCATAGCTGGTGAAATTTGAGTAGTCAGTGACAACTGAACCGTCTATGGTTTTCTTATCAAGGCGTGGTTGGTGACCTAAAAGATTTCCAAGCCCATGCACAGCAGCTAAGTTGGTTCCAATGATGACACTATTATCCCATTCAAATACTTCCTTTCGGGCTAGATCACTTGAGCCTGAGAAAGATTCAGAGCTGTGACTAAAATCACCTGTGGCACTATTAAACACTAACCGCTTTTTGAGCAGGCCTTGTGGTCTTGTTCCCAATACTGAGTTTTTATCAAATTGATAGATGACGACACTGGCATCAGGGTTATTGACCTGAGTGATATTAATATCGCCTGAGTGGTTACTTGAACTTCCATCTGTATCAACGCTGGAATATTTGAATTGCCAATTCATTGAGTTAAGGTTTTGGCCTGTGATTGTCCTACTGTTAATCACATTAACTTTCTCTGAAAGCATAGAGAATCGTTCTGTACCATCGACTTCTTCATAGCCATAGCTTATTTTTCCACCTTCTGGGAGAATCACTTCATTTAGATATTTATGAACTGGAGCGTCAACGGTAGATATAGAGCCAAAATTTGTACCTAAATATCCCATCTCAGGGCCATTGTACTTGTACTCAGTTTTTAGGTTTTCAGGTGCAGTGACTGATTTTAGCTCAGCAGCCCATTTGCTAGGAATTGGGTCTGAGATTCCATCGTACTCGTATGTCCAGGTTCTTCCACTGTGACTGATTGTGTGTATTAAGAAGTTCGAAGCTGATGAGTAGGCAGCAGCTGTGTCCTTGTAAGTGAATACAACTTCCCGCCCATCTGAAGTGCCGTTTGGATTCTGGCCTTTGATTCGAGTTAGTCTTTGTTGGAACGGACAAATGATATCATCTCTATCACTGAACGCATTTGTCGCACTGCTGCACAGAGCAATTCTTTCATATTCATATACCAATTTGTTTCCGTGCTGGTCTTCGACTTTAGAAACATAGAGAGTATTAGCGCCTAGTCGATTGGTTAAATATATATCACCTAGATTGGCGGCTAGTTTATCAAATGTGTATGTGACACCTCGAGGTGATGTAACCTGGAAACCATGATACTTATTGTCAGTGTTACTGTTTGATATACATTTAGCAATCCAATTATCCGTTGTAATCCATTCTGCATTTTGGCCTAGACCTGAATTAAACTGTGGCAATGGAGTTAGGTTTGACAAGTTCAAAGGGAATGACGGAATGTTTGGGTTGCTTGCAGCCTGAAAGGGTATAGCACCTTGCAGGTGATGGTTGATATAGAATTCTTTAGGGGCTGCGCCAGGTAAACTAAGCTTTACTCCGCCATAGGTAAGATTTTTATCAGTAGTAAAAATGACTTGAACTGTTCCATCAACTCTTTTAGATGAGAAATCACTACTAGATGGGTCACGACAAATTCCTGTTCCATTTAGCAGGCCGTTTGAATAACCACCTGAGTGAGTTGGAACAATTACTCTTGGGATATCAATACTCCAGTTTCCAAAAGAAAAGGGATGGTCATCGCCTTTGTTGTAAGATCTGACAATATCTATGTTCAAGCCAGCATCGCCAGGGATTGAAAACTCTTTTACAGTCCAAAATAACTGTCCTGTTCTAAGGTCTAAAGACTCGCCCGGAAGTAAACCAGCAGAGCCGGACACACTGGCTTCTCTGACATTTCCAGAGAATTCTGAATTTTGCTGTGCTGAAACTATATTTGATAGTAGAAATAAAATAGATATAAAACCTAGCGTTATGCTTGGGCTACTAGCTGAAGCCCGTTTGAATACAAATCCCATACTAATTTCCTGGAGTAAAATGCAGCGAATTCTCTGGTTTAATGGAAATGGAGCCAACTTCCGTTCAAAGCATCATTAAAAAGAGTTGGCCGAGCTGTCTAATTATTCTTTGGTTTGACTGTTTTAATTTTTTCATGAAACTTGAGTGCCTGAGCAGTCCTTTCATCTTTTGAGACACCTACAGAAATCTCAACGGCTTGCGCTGGATTTGAAGATGATGGGCAGTCTTCACCAGAGACTACGGTTACTTGTCCTTTATTAAAATAAGATTGGGCAACAAGCTCGGCTGCTGAAGCACCAGCTGAATTAGGTCGTTTGATCCAATACCATGCACTCGAACATACAGAAGCGTCTGAGTCTTCCAACTCAAAAGTAAGCGTTCTCTCTTTTTGGTTAACTTTTATTTTATTCACTTTGCCTGAATACTCACCTGCAAAGCTTGTTAAAGGAAGGGCTAAAACTATCAATGCAAACATAAATTTTTTCATTACTAAATCCTACTTTACCTGTACTAATCTGGTTCTTTGGTTAACGGTTGTCTCAGTCTCTGATATTGACTTCTAGAACATTGCAAAATGTAGTGCCATTCCCGTAATAATTTTTGGGCTCTACAATCAATCGAACATTTTTCTTCGCCGCATAGGCAGTAGTAATAGAAGCGATTTTTGCTTGGGCACCTGAGTCATTTTCATCAATGTATGCCCAATCGTTAGCTGCACATGGTAAAGTATTCCCCATACCAGAAACCCTCATGTGTAAATTATTTCCGTGAGAAATATATAATTCTGTGACTTTGAACCAGCCTGTATCATGAATGCTAGCAAGGGCAGTGTTTGAAAAAATAATCAAAAACAAAATGGTGGATTTTAAAAAAGAAAACTTCAAAGCGGACTCCTTGAAAAAGTGAACTTGCTCAAAAAAGATCACCGATCCTAACAAGTCCTTAAATAAGTTTCAATTGAAGAGCTTTATTTTATAGGCCCATAAAATTCGACTCACTTTATCATCTTCAATGCTCTCAGGAGCGCACTCATTACACCAAGTTCGATTCCCATTTCAGAAACCTAATAGACTATATCAGCCATTCTAGACGGCTATGTTTTAAACAGTCACTATATAGAATCATAATGGCACGCCATGAGACCGGAGGGTATCCATCGTTTATGGACGCCCCAACGCGGGTTCGACGTACCTATATAAATCTTAGAATATTGATTTTATTGCATTTTCCTGAGATTCAGAGGCAAAAATAGAAGTTGTGTTATACTCCCGCCGCCTCCACCAAATTGCCATACCACAAAGCACTTATTGCGATAAGTGAAAGGCTTTTATATACCTACAATGGGCTAAAAGGTACCGGCATGGCAGGGAATATTGAGGTTGTAGCAGTTTTCTTTTATTTCGTTTAAGGCCTCAAACACCGCAATGGCAAGCCCAAACTGAAAAGGCGTCTTATAATCACCCCACCGATTTGGTTATTCGCTTTACTCCTGATGTTTTGTCCTACCATGAAGTGATGCCCATGCTGCAAACTGCGAAGGTCGTAGGCCATAGCGCGCCAAAACCCCTTCGTGCAAACGCCTCAACTCCTCCACTACCAAGGCTTGTACCTCAGCTTGCTCAGGTTCTGGAATAACCTGTCCTACACAACTTTCGATACAGTTGAGTGGCTCAACCTCTGGTTGCATGACGACCTTATGAATGGTTTGCTTGATAAAATCTCTCCAAGCCAACCTTAACGGGTCTGGTTCTGCAAGACCTTGTTTGATTGCGAGATATTCTTGCGTTGAACGCTCATATGCCCATACATACAAATCGCGCATGAGTTCAACGCGTGTCATCTCATAAACACCAAGTATCGCTCGACTGTAGGCCTGCTCTGGCACATCCAAGAACGTCAAGGGACACAAGTTTGCTCGAAATAAGGGTAAGTTTGCCGCTAAACGAGAAGTACGCTTGTTTACATCGGCAAAAGGCTGAAGGTAAGGCAGATGAATCATCATAAAAAACGATTGTTCAAACACATCTTGAATTTGATTAACCCTGTTCAATAGTAAATCCAACATTTCTTCAATTTGCTGAAGGGCCGACGGAGGACGATAGACACTTTTACTAATATCCACAAGGTGCTGACGAATGCGACCTTCATCTGCAGGATTAGGTAATAAATTCTCGGAGAGGGCACTATGAAGATTCATCAGTGTAAAACGATTGAATTCAGCAGAGTCAATATTTTCCACCAGTAATTCAATTGCAGATTTATGATTCAAAATCATCTGGGTTTCAATGGCTGCCTTACCTTGTGCAGATTTACCATGCTCAATGAGTTCACGGGTGTCCAATCGAGAATAGGTATTTCCTTCTAAGTGACTGGACGCCCAAGATAAATCAATCAATAGTCTGTTTAAAATACTACGTGAGTAAGTGCCAGCGGCCGCCTGG
>JAYPYM010000071.1:0-3136 GCA_038135915.1 Gammaproteobacteria bacterium | reverse complement strand
GCTATCGGTGGTTTTTCCCATTTTGTATAATTGGCGACGTAGCGACTCTGATAAATACCATGTTTTATTCGGCTGATAGGCATCCAACAAATCCCGCTGATAGCCCACAGGTTTACGACCTTCAAGCGGTTGATTGATGTAACTCAAAATATCCTGGCTATCTGCTGAAAGAGGAATAAATGCCGGAAAACTATCGCCATTATCGGTTGAAGCAACTACTTCCGATCTGTCATCTACACCAAAATAACGACGCCCTCTTCCCTCTCCACGAGCAATGACCTGTCCATTTTTTACTAACTTAGCAACTTGCCGCTGAACCGATCGTCTGGCCTTGCTAGGATATTTGGCCATGATCTCAGCGATCGACAGGCCTCCAGCGGCTGCATTGATACTGTTCAGAAGTTCATTCGTGGATGACATCAGTTAGCACCAGTGGCGTAATTAAGATTGATCTTGGCGCAATTATGGCACAATTCAGAAAAACGCGCCAAATTTAATCTGAGTTGTGGCGCAATAAAGGTTGTTCTTATCATTCAACAGGTTAGTAGCTGGATATTGCTATTTGACCCAGGTTTCCCTTAAATACTTCCTCGACCTTTGCTCTGGCAGATCCACAATTGCGCCCTATTTTGCTCAGTATTTATATAACCCCCACCACGGTGTCTGATTGAAAAAAGGTAAGGTATGAAAACCTTTATCATAACACTACCAAGTAATGGCTATTTGACATTTTTATTTGAATAAGCGAAAATACAGTTCGTTACAAATGAGACAGAAAAATAACAATTATGGTCATTGTCAATCAATCCCTCAAGGCCCGGCAAACACAACAAGATTCTTCGCCAGAAACCCTAGAGCGCCTTCCGAGCAAACAAGCGCTAAGAGGTTTTCAACAAGCTGACAATTTAAAGCCATCGGCCCACAGCACCATTCGGTTAGTCAATCCGGTCTCGCCGAGGTCTGACACCTTGGAAGCACGTGAAGGTGTTTTTGACTTTTTTTATACGGGCGATCACTACAATGGCGTGGCCCTCGCATTATCTCTATTTGAAAACAGCGCTGCCGAAGATCTCACGCTCGAAGCGATCACCAATCCACGCACCAAAGATGTTCTATGTGAAATTTTTGAAGATACACAATATACAACAGCGCAAAAGATAGATATCTTAAAGCTGTATCACGTGTTTTGTATAGCGACCTTTGAAGAATTACTTAAAACCTATGATCAATCAGACCATGACTCACAAAGTAAAGATGCTCATGAAAGAATACATAATGACAAGATCCGATGTCTGTTCTCGATCTCTGAATCTAAGCAAGCCATACAACAAATAAACGAAATAACCGGCTCTGATGATATATCAGAGGACTCGCCTGTTGAGATTGATTATTCCACTTATATAGATCAGATTTCAAATCAAATCCAATCTCTATCGCCCTCATCCCAATCTTCGTTTCAACGGCTTCAGCTACACATCCTTTCAAAACTCGTTTTTTATTTCTCAATAGAAGAAAAAAAAGTGGAAGGAAAAGCGTACACAGAATTTGAAAATCATGTTCGCGAACTCACCAAACGTTTTACAGAACCAGGCCCGCTCAACCAAGTCCGTGCCATTCTAGATACCTTCAGTCCTAACAAAGATTCTGAGGCGCTGTACAAACGCATTTGTATTCGATTGAACATTTTAGAGCAGAAACTAAAAGAGCTTCCCAAAGAAAACCTAGAACAATATTCTGAAAGTAAATTAACAAAAACCCGACAAGAAGACGCATTATTAGATGCGATTTTTGATGCCTATAATGGCCTACATCATGAATTTCAAGCGCTGCAAAATATCGATGCCAATTTTTATGTGCATATGAGCAATGTCGCGAGAATAACCTTTATTCAAACACCCAATGAACAGATTGATCACGATAGCTCAAAAATCAAAGGTGCCCCTATTGGTACCTTTTTGGAGCGAATACGCAAATGTTTTAGCGATCAGTACCGCATTCCTATCTACGAGCAATCCGAATTATTAGACTTACTCAAAAATGCGGACCCGCAGCACAAAGACAAACTAGAGAACATCATTGATGAATTTATTGAGGCCAGCGGAAACCAATGGAATGAAACCAACTGGCGGATCATTAACTTTGATTTTTTGCAGGAAGTCAAAGCTAAAATCGCTGAGAATGATTTGTTCTCAGCTGAACCCTCAAAAGATAAATCTAAAGCAAAGAAGCCACCCAAAAAAAACAAGAATAATAAACATAACCGAAACAAAGCTAAAGAAGCTAATCAAGCAAGTGCAGCAGAAAAAACAAAAACTAAATCCAAATCACCAGAGCCAGCAGTCACTCAAATCACCGTATCAGAGGATGATCAAACAACGTTTGAAACGGTCAGTAGAAAAAAAACCCGCAGCAAAAAACCAACCTACTTACCTATTTTTAATGGCGAGAAAGTACGGGTAGCCATCAAGGATTATGCTCAGAGAAGAAGCTTTCTGGCCGATGCCGTGCACCCATGCACCTTTAAACCAGATGAAAACTGGAGCGCTGAGGAACTCATATGTGCCTATCATATGAAACACATTTCACCAGATGACAGAAAAGACGTGCCTGTGGAAGCTTACGCTCTCTGCAGTAAACTCTTGTGTTTAAATTTAGAAAGCCGCTTAACCCATACAAACAGCCACTTTCAAGGCCATTATCAATTTGATAACCAATCCTTCGACAATGACGACAATCTAGTTCGGTATTTCCTTCCAGATCAGCAAGCAAAGCTTGTCGCTAGGGTGGACCAAACATCAGGAAAAGTTCGTACCATTACCCTCTGTAAACCCTCTTACGACCAAACTAATGAAAAATTCAGTAAAGACGAGATTAGCACGCTGCTCAATCAACTCTTAACAGAACAAAGCCTTGCCAACAATCCATCACTACAAGCATACGTCACTCATCATGCCGAGCTCATTGATCATATTCGATCTGAATTAAGCTAAGCAAAAAATACAGGTCAAGATAAATAAACCTCAAAATACTATGTGCTATTCATTCGATGGTTTATTAGACAACTGATCGCACATACGCTTAAAGCACAGCTCACCTTTTTGCATCAGGTGCCGAACAAAACCAATCATTAGTAAAC
>JAYPYM010000070.1:16047-17937 GCA_038135915.1 Gammaproteobacteria bacterium | reverse complement strand
TCAGCAAGGTATTGGTGACTCAGTCCGCACTTTGGACGTCGCTTCTTGGGGCTCTCTTTTTCTAAGAAGCATAGGTGAGGAAGAAAAGGCAGATAGCTCCTTGGCTTTCATTGAATCTGATCAAGTTATAATGAGTGAGGGAGAAGAAATGACCGGTTCATTCGCTCAGCGTATCACTTGTAATGTTGAAGGGAAGGATAGAAGGATTCAAGGCTATAAGCCTTGGGTAGATCTAGTAGAATATCATGAAGGTGAGGAAAATTTTTCTTGGGCTGATGCACAGCTCGTTTGGTCGGAGGGATCATTGGGCGTGGCAATGGCTTACTCGCGTGCTGGGGAATCAAAACAGGCGAAGAGAATCTTAAGAAATATGCGTAAAATGAGCGGTACAGACAAGGGCGTTCTCTACTCGTGTACACCTCCTGGTGTTGAGCAACCTACCGACTTCTCTTCATGGAAAAGCGTGGCAGGTACAGGCTGGTGGGTGATGGTGAAATCAAAGAAAGCGGAACGTTTTTGGTCCGATGATTGATTGCATTGATCAGTTAGCAAAGTCAACTATCAAAGCAGTTTTTCAGGCCTGGTGAGTGACTCGCTAGGCCTGGTGCTTTCCAGTTACTTTCCAACGCCAACGCCAACGCCAACGATTATCATTGTTTCACCGGCTTCATTTCTCCATTACTGAGTCGTTTGACGTAATCATCTACTTTTGGTTTTGCAATACCTGCGATAAAAAATAAGCCCAAGATGTTTGGGAAGGCTAAAGATAAAATCATCATGTCCGAAAAGCCAATGACGTTATTCAGGCTAAGAGAAGGGCCGAGACCGACTACCAACACAAATAATACTTTGTAGGCAATCACCATGCGTTCCCCAAACAAATAGTGGGTCGCTCTCTCACCATAATAGCTCCAAGATACAGCGGTGGAGTACGCAAAGAGCACGGCTGCAATCATCAGTAAAAATGAGAAGCTCGGATGCAAAGTAGCGAAAGCAGCAGCTGTAATTTCAACGCCGCCAAGATCAGTGTTTAGGTGTGATTGTGTAATGAGTATAGCCAGTGAAGTCATGGTGCAGACAATAATGGTATCTATAAACGGCCCTAGCATTGCTACCACGCCTTCTCGTACGGGTTCGTCTGTTTTTGCTGCTGCATGTGCAATCGCAGCGGAGCCCAAGCCTGCTTCATTTGAGAATGCCGCTCTGGTAATCCCAGTGATCAGTACACCTAGAAAACCGCCAAAGGCTGCATCAGGGGTAAATGCCTCAGCAAAGATAGACCCAATGAGCCCAGGCACTTGAGGGAAATTCATCAGCACAATGACCAAGCAGACACCGCAATAAAATAAGCACATGCCTGGCACCAATTTGGCGGTGATGTCGCCTATTCGTTTAATACCGCCAATAATGACCACACCTACGAAGAAAGCCAACAAGAGACCAACCAGTTGCGGGTATTCTTTCGCCCATTCGAACTCCTGAGCGATGAGGGCATAACTTTGGTTACTTTGGAAAAGGTTTCCACCACCAAGCGATCCACCGATCACGCAAATAGCAAACAGCACAGCAAAACATTTGCCAAGTATATGCATACCTTGGGATGAAAATTTTGCTTTAAACCCCTCCTCGAGATACACCATGGGTCCACCTAGGACTTTGCCCTGATTGTCGATACGTCGGTATAGTTGCGACAGTGTACAAGAGGTAAACTTCATACTCATACCGAAAAATGCCATGAGCCACATCCAAAATACTGCGCCTGCTCCGCCTTTTGAAATAGCAACCGCTACGCCAGCAATGTTTCCAAGGCCTACTGTTGCTGAAAGTGCTGATGTTAATGCCTGAAAGTGAGAGATTTGCCCCTCATCATCAGGATTATCATATTTTCCT
>JAYPYM010000070.1:12971-16037 GCA_038135915.1 Gammaproteobacteria bacterium | reverse complement strand
CGGTATCAGTGCCAGCAGTGAGGGGTATTTTAAAAAATAACACGGCCTCCATATGCGAAACGAGTCGTCCAAAAGCTTCATCAACGTTTCCTTGGACGGACACAGTGGCCTTGTTATCTGATGCCTGAGCGGGATCTGCCTGTGCTTGTGCTTCAGCTTGAATCTCGGGTTCTATTTCAGTATTTTCATTTGCGAAAGCATGCTCAAAGGTTAACAGGTTGGCAATTGAAAAAAAGGTTAAGATAAGAAACAAGGGCCATGGCCGGTATTTAAGTAGCATTAATGGGTTTGGCATGCACTTACATCCAGCAAGCACTGTGTCAGCAGAATTGAGCATTCGTAGTTAACCTCTTTAAGTTGATAGGGCGAGAGCATCTTGTTCCCGAACGACGCTATATTTTATGATAGAATCAAGCCCCTTTGGAATGGTAAATTAGAGTAAAGACGATGAATGATGAGATTGAAAGAGGTCAAATGCTCTCTGAGGATGAGCATAGTGATCAAGCATCCCATGAAAAAGAGATCAGTGTAGAAGTTGCATACGCGACACCTGAGAAACAGGTGATATTAAAAGTGAATGTAATTAAAGGGGCAACTATGATTGATGCAGTGCACCAGTCAGGCATACTAGCGGAGTTCCCTGAAATCGACTTGGAGAAGCTAAAGTTAGGTATCTTCGGTAAATTAGAAGCCAAGCCTCACGAACGTGTACTGATACCGGATGATCGGGTTGAGATCTATCGACCGCTGATTGTGGATCCAAAAGAGGCCCGAAAAAAAAGGGCGGAAAAAAAAGAACTGAAAAAATAAAAGCTAGCAAATAGACTATCGCATTCCGCTTCTTTATTCACAGACAAATATTGACAGACAAATAAAAACAAATTACTGTATATAAAACCATATTATTATATACAGTTTTTTATCTTGCTAAATATTGCTAACCATGGAGGAATATTTATGCTGTCCCAACTTTGTCTGTCTAATTTTGCTTTGTTTGATTCGCTGACACTTGATTTTGAGTCAGGTTTAAATGTGATTAGTGGTGATACTGGCGCGGGCAAGTCTTTACTCTTTTCAGCCTTAAACTTATTGCTTGGAGAAAGGGGGGATGCCGACTGGGTTCGTACTGGTCAGGAGAAGGCAGAGCTGAGTGCACATTTTGATCTCACCTATTTGCCTAAGGCCAGACACTGGTTGATTGATTCTGACTTAATGGAGTCTGGGATGAGCGATCAGACTTGCGACTGCATTATACGCCGTGTCATTCGCAAAGATGGCAGGTCAAGGGCGTTTATAAATGGTGTCAGCTGTCCGCTTTCGCTGTTAAAGACGTTTGGGAAAATGATATTGGAATATCATGGCCAGCATCAGCATACTAGCCTCTTAGACGTAGGCTGCCAGCTTGATTGGTATGATCATATCACAGGTGCGAAACAGTACCGCGATGCTTTGGCTGCTGCTTACGATAAATGGCAGCTGTTAGAGAGTAAGAAAGCTGAAGTCAGTGCTGACATTCAGGAGGTGAATAAGCGAAAGACTTATTTAGAGTTTCAGTTGACTGAGCTTGAGCAGGTTGAAGATGATTTAAAACAACTTGATGACCTGGAGGCGAAGCTAAAATCTTTTCAGCACGCGGAGCAGAGTATGAGTCTTGTACATCAAGCTCTGCTACTCTTAGATGGGTCGCCAGAGTTTAATTGTTTGCAATGTTTAAACCAAATTACTCATTTACTATCGACTCACCAGCCTGCTGCCAGTCAAGCTGGCTCAGAAGCAGGTAAATCCTTCGATCAGCACATTAAAGATGCCTTTGAGATGCTGACTGTTGCAGATATTCATGTGCAAGAAGCAACCAAATGTCTAGAAGACTACTCTCGTAACACTGAGGTTGATGCTGATTTATATGAGCGAATTGAGTCCCAGTTGAGTGATATCTATCGATTGTCACGTAAACATCAGGTGACACCAAAAGAGCTGTTAGGTTTGATAGAATCCTTTCGTGGTGAATTAAACACTGCGGATCAGCTTGACGATATCCAGGCAAGCTTAGATATAGATATCTCAAGGGCGCGAGGAGAGTACCTGAGTGTTGCTGGTAAGGTATCTGCAATCAGAAAGAAGGGGCAGGCAAAATTTGAACAAGATATCGTCGCTGGCTTGCATCAGCTGGGGCTAGAAAAGGTAAGGTTCAAAGTTCGTTTTTCAGAAGTTAAGCCAGAAGATACGGGTGGTTCTTCTTTTGCTAGCTTTTCAAAAAGAGGGCTTGAAAGCCTGAGTTTTCTATTTTCTCCGAATGCCGGACATGTCTTGAAACCATTGCACAAAACCATATCAGGTGGAGAACTTTCTAGGCTCAGCTTGGTTTTGCAGGCACACTCTAGGCATGTGTCACCAGACTTAGGTTCAGATATGCGACAGATCTATCTTTTTGATGAGGTTGATGTTGGTGTTAGTGGTTCAGTGGCCGAGTCGATTGGGCATATGTTGAGCTGCATTGGTAGAGATACGCAAGTATTTTGTATCACTCACTCTGCACAAGTTGCTGCGCAGGGCGCCTACCATTGGAAAGCGGCTAAATCTGAAAACTTAGAGGGTATTATGACGACGGCTTGGCGCTCGCTTGAACATAAGGATAGGGTTCAAGAGCTGGCAAGGATGCTGGGTGGTTTAACCATTACGCAACACACAAAAAGATACGCTAAAGAAATGCTCGAGAGCGCCCATCGTACAGCTGCTTAATACTTTACCTAGAAGTGATTGATCTCTACTTGTTTATAGGCTAAAAATAGAGGCTTCGTCCAGGTATTGGCTTTGGCAGCATTTGACAACATTTGACAGCGTTGAACAACAAGGGGGTTGGTGTTGGTAGATAATGATTTAGAGCAACTTTTTCACGATTCAGTGGCTTTTGTGCAGTCTTCTGAAACAAATTATAAACCTAGCAAAACGATGAAGTTAAAAATGTACGCGCTGTATAAGCAAGCTGTAGAGGGAGATGTGAATATAAAGAAGCCTGGTATTTTAGATGTAGTGGGTAGAGCAAAATACACTGCTTGGTTAGAGCTA
>JAYPYM010000070.1:0-12961 GCA_038135915.1 Gammaproteobacteria bacterium | reverse complement strand
AAACAAACCTATGTGGATGAGGTTGCGCTTGTTCGTGAAAAATTAGGTGTTTAGCTTTTTGTTAGTCTTTGGCTTTGGTTAGCCTAACATAGTTTCCTTCGTTTGGAGATTTTCCGCCGAGGTATTGAAATAGTCTAGACTGGCCTCTGCAATAGTCTCCTTTCATAAACTTGCTTAGGTAGTGTGCATTTAAAAAGTGGCCTGAGCTATCAGAGGCAAATATTGGGCCTTCAGTAGATTTGTGGTGTGCTAAAATGCCTATACGTGCAAAGAAGTCTTTTGTGTTTACGAAGTGTTCAATATAAGGAACCGGCCTATTGTGAGCCTGGGATTCTTCTAAATCAAGCCTGAAGCTGTCTGCAACGCCAGCGAAGGAATATAGTTCTAGCTTGTGTAAGAGCTTGCGAGTGTCCGGATCTTTTTGCAGTTTTCTCACGATATAGCTGCTGACAATGGTGCCTTGAGAATGGCAAATAAGTACTAGGTGATCATAGGTTTGCAGAGACTTCTTGATCACGCGGTAGGCTGGTTGCGATAGTTGACCATCTTTTTGTAGCGTGCGTGCTACAAATGAATCGAAAAGGTCACCCATAAAACCGTCAGTTGGTGTGTGAATAAGACTCACTGGGCGTCCAAAGATGCGAGCCAACTCCTTGGTATTCAGACAAGCGGTTTGTGGTGCGGTCAGCATGCCGTTTACAAAAAACCATTTCGATGATTTTTCTTCCTGAACAAATGTTTCTGGGTAACAGATTAAGTTACCTTCACTGATTGAGTGTCGTTTTCTTGGTACAATTGCCTGATAAATGTTTTCTACCCAATCTAGTTCATTTGTGTAGCTACTTGGGTTAAGTTCAGACTTAACTGTATCCGAATTGGGCGTTAGTGGGAGGTAAATGTTTGGTATGGTCAGCGAGTGCCTTAAAATCAATTTAAGGTCTTTTAGAATGGTGCCTTTCTTTTCCAGCACTCTTTGGAATAAAGGTTTTAAACTACCAAGCATATAGATTTACATCTTATATTTGAAAAAACCTTCACTGCCTTTGGTCACGAAGCTTTTTCGTGCACCCAGCCAGTGCAAGGGCCCTTCTTAATAATCATAGTCAATATTTCATATTTCTTAAATCTAATGCTGGAATGAGATTGTGTATTAACTAATTTGGGCTAATGATTGCCATTTTTCAAAAATGAGCGATGCGTTGGTTCCACCAAAGCCAAAGTTGTTATTCAAAAAGCTGTTTATCTCAGCTTTCTCGATATGATCTCGAACGATAGGTAAATGGGCGGCGCTTTCGTCTAATGACTCAATGTTCGCAGAAGGGGTCAAAAAACCTTCCTGCATCATGAGCATTGAGTAGATGACCTCATGAATACCGGTTGCCCCAAGTCCGTGACCGGCAAGGGCTTTAGTTGAGCTGATTTTTGGAACGTTATTTTGGAAGACTTTGCATATGGCTTCGAGTTCTTTCTTGTCACCAATCGGTGTGCTGGTTGCATGGGCGTTGATGTAATCAACGTCACCAGATAAGTTGCTCAATCTTTTATGGTCCTCAAGCGCAGCTTGCATGCATCGAGCCGCGCCGTCCCCATTTGGCACGACCATATCAGCACCGTCGGATGTTGCACCGTAACCTGTGAGCTCGGCGTAAATGGTTGCACCCCTTTCCAATGCGTGCTCCAATGATTCCAGTATCAGTGCGCCGCCACCTGAGCTAATAACGAACCCGTCACGAGCCTGATCGAATGGCCGTGATGCACGAGTTGGTTGATCATTGAAGTTTTTAGAGAGTGCGCCCATTGCATCGAACATAGAAGCTAAGAGCCAATCTTTTTCTTCACCGCCTCCTGCAAACATGACATCTTGGATACCATTTCGAATCAATAAGGCCGCGTGACCAATGCTATGGGTGCTGCTAGCACAGGCAGAGGATATGTTATAACTGATGCCTTGAATCTTTGCTGCTACTGACAAACAGGCTGAGATTGAGCTGGCCATGTTTTGTGTCACACGAAAAGGCCCCATTTTTTTTATGCTATATTGGTTTGCAAGATCATAAGCTTCGCGCGTACTTTTGGTTGAAACACCACCGGAGCCAAAGATGAGACCAGTGCGCGGGTTAGATACTACGTCTGGCTCTAATCCTGAGTCTTTAATCGCTTCTAATAAGGCTAAGTAAGCATACCCAGCACTTTCACTCATAAAACGATAGATTTTTCTATCAATTAGGCTGCTAGGGTTCAACTCGATATGGCCGCTTACTTGACTTTTTAGCCCCATTTTTTTCATTTCAGGGTCAAGCCTAATACCAGAGTTGCCCTCTTTGAGGTTTTCAAGGACTTCCTTCTGGTCGTTGCCAAGGCAGGAAATAATGCCAAGACCGGTCACTACAACGCGGCGCTCTTTAGGTTGGTTATCGGTCAACATGTGCTTTTAAACTATCTCTTTTTGAATGTATGTGAACTTGGAGTCATCATTGATATTAACCTGGCGGAATCCAAATGTGTATTATGTTCGTATCTATTGAATTATTCTGTTGTCAAATGGGATGCAAATATCTATTTCCATCTGTTAATCAAGGCTTAGAAAGATGTTACACTCCGTTCCTTATGGTTATATTGCCTTGCCCAGCTGGTTTGTTGGGTGGAAGGCAAATCTATGATTTAATTGATAAAACTGGAAAGAGGTCCAATTCGTGACGGCTGAGATTGGAACAATTAGTCTTATTTTGGCATGGGTGTTAAGCACACTTCAATCTATTTCTGTATTTTTTGCTTATGTGAAACGTCATGGCTCTTCGGAGAGAGGGTTTCATTGGTGGTCGTTTTTAAACCTAACGTCACTGCCTGTCACTTTTTCCCAGTTCTTACTCTTGTCTGTTAGCTTCGCCTGTTTGGTCCATGCTTTTATCACGCACGATTTTAGTCTCTCTTACGTCGCTCAAAACTCTAACTCAAATTTGCCTTTTTGGTCTAGGGTATCTGCTGTTTGGGGCGGTCACGAGGGGTCTTTGCTACTATGGGTGTGGGTATTAACACTCTGGGCATTTATGGTAGCCATTTTGGGTCGGTCTCTGCCGAAAACTACATTAACGCTGGTGCTTGCAGTATTGGGGTTGGTGACTTCTGGGTTTTTATCCTTTTTGCTGTTTACATCGAATCCTTTTGAGCACATTTATCCTTATTTTCCCATTGATGGCAATGATCTAAATCCACTATTGCAAGATTTTGGGCTCATCATTCACCCGCCAATGCTATATATGGGCTATGTCGGCTTTTCTGTTGCTTTTGCCTTTGCAATTACCGGCTTAATTCAGGGTCGGTTGGACGTTGTTTGGGCAAGATGGACGCTTCCTTGGACTATTGTTGCCTGGGCGTTTCTCGGTTGCGGCATTGCCTTGGGCAGTTGGTGGGCTTACTACGAACTTGGTTGGGGAGGCTGGTGGTTTTGGGACCCTGTAGAGAACGCTTCTTTCATGCCCTGGTTGTCGGGTACAGCGCTCATTCATTCCCTAGCAGTGTGTGAAAAGCGTTCGGCATTTAAAGTTTGGACTCTGTTTCTGGCGATACTGACTTTTTCACTCAGCTTGCTGGGTACATTCTTAGTTCGCTCCGGCGTCTTAACCTCAGTGCATGCGTTCGCGTCAGATCCAACGCGAGGGTTGTTTATTCTTTGCTTGTTGGCAATGTCAGTAGGGGGGTCTTTACTCTTGTTCGCCAACAGAGCGCATTTGATCAACAATGTGGGCAAATTCAAATGGCTATCTCGGGAATCCTTTTTGTTTGCAAATAACTTAATTTTAACATTTGCCTTGTTTGTCGTGTTACTAGCGACCCTCTATCCCTTACTTGCAACAGCACTTGATCTTGGTTTAATTTCAGTGGGCCCACCATTCTTTAATCTATTTTTCGTGCCTACTAGCTTTTTCCTGTTGGCTTTATTGGTGATGGGTATGAGCCTTCGATGGAAGTCTAACCCGGCTATGCAGGCAGTTCGTCAGTGGGGTCTTCGTTGTTTGATAGGGTTCTCGATTGCGATGCTTTGGATTCAGTTGTCCGGCTTCGGTTACAACTGGCGGGTGATTTTGGGTTTAGGTTTAGCCTTGTCAGTCGTGGTTGCAATGTTTGATGATGTGATCGACAAAACAAAGCATGCGAAGAATCGGTGGGATGGCATTCGTCGCTTAAAGCCGAGTTACTGGTCGATGCAGACATGCCATTTAGGGTTCGCTGTCAGTGTCATCGGTATTACGTGGACAGGTTTGTTTAGTACTGAAAAAGATGTGCTGTTAGGTGTCGGGGAAACTTGGCAAACTCAGGGCTATGAATTTCAATTCAATGGAACACAGGCGTTGGATGGCCCAAATTATAACAGCGTGCAAGGAAGGTTTGAGGTACGATCTCCGGATGGTGCGTTGATCACTTTGCTGCCGGAGAAAAGGCACTACCCGGTGAGAGGTGATGTGATGACTGAAGCTGCCATTCATCCAGGGTTTTCAAGGGATCTATATGTTTCTCTCGGTGAAGAAGTCAGCCCACAAAAATGGTCGGTCAGAATTTATATCAAACCCTTTATCAGATGGATTTGGGCGGGCGCTTTGATTATGGCCATCGGTGCTGCAATCGCAATCAGTGATTCAAGGTTTCATTTTAAGAAGATAGCGTCGTAAATGATGGAAGAGCAAAAGAAATCCAACAAAATAATACTGCTGGCGCCCTTTTTATTGTTTTTGGCCATGCTTGGAGTTTTTTGGTACTCAATGGGTAAGGGAGGGGGTTCCTCCGTTGAACTGCCTTCGGCAAGGTTGGGTAAACCGGTGCCAGCGTTCGAGCTGACATCTTTGTTGGATAGCGAGACCAGAGTCACTGCTGAAGATTTGAAGGGCCCCCTATTGCTTAATGTCTGGGCCAGTTGGTGCCCCGGTTGTTATACGGAGCATGGTTTTTTAATGGTCTTGCAAAAACGAGGGATACCCATCGTCGGCTTAAATTATAAAGACGAGCGCCAAGATGCGTTGGCCTTTATTGAAAAATTTAAAAATCCCTACCAACAGATTATTTTTGATGTAGACGGCAGTTTAGGCTTCGATTTAGGTGTGTATGGCGCACCGGAAACCTATTTTGTTGATTCGAAAGGAACAATAAAGCACCGCCATGTTGGTATTATGTCTGAGGCGCTTTGGGAGGCTGAGCATGGCGCCATTTGGCGAGGGTTGAGCGAATGATCTTCAAAAATGTAACGAGGCTAACGTGGGTATTAAAGCCAGTCTTAGTGTTGAGTTTAATGCTGGTTACCTTGGTGTCTCATGCAACATTCGATGCATTTGATTTTGGGGGAGATAGCCAACTAGAAAAAAGATTTTGGCAAATTTCTGAGACTGTGCGTTGTCCTAAGTGCCAAAATCAAAATATATCAGGCTCAAATGCAATGATCGCGCAAGATATGAGGAAGAAAGTCTACCAACTGATAATGGAAGGTAAGCAGGATGATGAAATTTATACGTATCTAGTAGACCGCTACGGTGATTTTGTCATGTATGATCCGCCGGTTAAAAAGAAAACCTGGCTACTCTGGTTTGGGCCTCTCTTCATTCTGATGGGTTTAATTGCTGTATGGTACCGCAAGTGTTTTGGCGGGTCTGTTAACAGTCAGTCGGCTAGTCGTGACGAAGCGCTGACAGAAGCAGAACAAAAGCGTTTTCTTAAGATCACTCAAGATAGTAGCGGACATTCGACGTCCGATGAAGGGCGTAAAGCATAAGGGTTTAGAGTAGGGTTTATAGAGTACAGGGGCTCAGCGTGTAAGGGCGTAAATTACAAGGGTGTAAATTATAGTGGCTGGCATTATTTTCTCAATTTGTATTTTTTTTATTTGGTTTGGTTTGTTGTTTGTTTATTTGTTTAAAAAGCAAAAGCAAGACCATGCAGACAATATGCATGATGAGTATAACCTTTCCACTTTTCGTGACCGAGAGAAAGAGCTGAATGATGAAAAACTCCTTTCTGGTATCGATGACGAAGCGCATGCAGAGTTACTGAATGAAACCAAAAAAGCTTTGTTGGTGGATGTGCCGGAACAAAAACATTCAACCCAAATACCTCTGCCTAAACATCCATTAGGGTATACAAAAAGGCTATTTGCTTCAGTATTTTTGGTCATTGTGCTCTCTGTTTGCCTATATCTTGCCGTATTCTTTAAACAACCCGTATGGCAGGGTTACCAAAGCGAGCAGCAGTATGCAGCATTGGTGGCTTCCTCCGTTGACAACCAAGTCTTTGATCCTGCGCTTGCCAGTTTGTCCACAGAGGAGCTGATCCCCCTGTTACAACATTATGCGCTTGCGGATCTGAAAGATCCTAACCGATGGCTTTTCCTGGGCAATGTTTTTCTGAAGTTTAATGCTCTTGAGTCGGCAGAAAAGGCCTTATCCAAAGCATTTCAATTAAAGCCTACCTTGAATACAGGTAAAGCTTATATTGATGTGTTATTCAGGCTTGGTGAAGGGGAGGCTGGTCCAAAAGTGGATCGGGTTTTGGCAGCAATGGCCAAGCAAGCACCTAATGATCCAGAATTGACCCTCATGAGAGCGGCGCTTTATTTCAAACGGGCGCGTTATGTTGAAGCCATTGACCTTTGGTCATCATTGCTGAGACGCCAGTCGGTAGGTGAGCCTGAACTCAGCCCAACGGCGTTAGAAGGTAAGCGGCTGATTGAGTCTTACATTGCGCAGGCTAAACATCTCTTGGCGCAACAAGAAGCTACCGCTCGCTCAACAGTTGCAACGAAAGCCACCAATAGCACCCCGGTTAAGCAAAGCGACGACATGGCCGAAACGAATAAAGAAGTCATGGGGGGCGAGTTAGAGAAGGTGTTAAATATAGCGCTGTCCTTCAAATATAGCGGCGAATTACCTAAAAGCGGTTACCTTTGGGTAGTGGCAAAAGCTGTGTCTGGGCCTCGAGCACCACTAGCAGTGATTAAAATGCCCTTCAGTAGCGTACGAGCTGCATTGAGTGAGTCACAACAAACTTTTCCATTAAGCATCTCAAAACAAAATGCCATGATGCCTCAGATGACTATCAATGATTTTGAGGACTTAGAAATCAAAGTACGTGTCACGGAAGATGCTAATGTAGATTTGGCAAACCAGGTTTGGGGTGCAGTACAAGCGGTGCCTGCATGGAAGTCGCTTACATCGCACGTTGATATCACTGTGGAACTTTAAATTCTTGCCGGTTTTTACCAGGAATACTCGTATTCCTGGTATATGTGTATCATAATACTGGGTCTCGGATATTCAGACAGCCAATGCTGTATTATTGTAGCATTATAATGGCATTGGCTTGTTCAATAAAAGTGAAATAAAGATATATTGAGGCTTGGAGAAGAAACTCTATGCGAGTGATTTTATTAGGAGCACCAGGTGCTGGCAAAGGCACACAGGCAAAATTTATTTGTGATCGTTTTAACATACCACAGATTTCCACTGGTGATATGTTAAGGTCGGCAGTACGTGAAGGGTCGCCACTGGGCTTGCAGGTTAAAGAAATCATGAATACAGGCGGTTTGGTGTCTGATGATTTGATCATCAAGCTGATTCAAGAACGAATGGCTGAGCCAGACTGTGAAAAAGGTTGCCTTTTTGACGGTTTTCCCCGAACCATTCCACAGGCCCAAGCCTTAGTTGATGCAAACATTAAAATTGATTTGGTGTTGGAGATTCATGTCGAAGATGAAGAAATCGTTAAGCGCCTTTCAGGTCGTCGCATCCACGAAGCATCAGGCAGAATTTACCACATTGATCATAACCCACCCAAAAAAGAAGGCCTGGATGATGTTACATCAGAGCCACTTATCCAGCGTGACGATGATCAAGAAGAAACTATTCGCAACCGACTTAAGCTGTATCACGACCAAACAAAACCACTTGTACACTTCTACCAAACGCTTGCTGCGCAAAAAGAAGATATAACATACCTTAAGGTGGAAGGTGATCGAGATGTTGCTGTAGTGAAAGATGAAATATTAGCCGCGCTAGAGGGCTAGTCTTCTATTTCAATTGGTTCGCCGTTCTAGATTATTTGAAAGAATAAGAACACTCAAACTTCGTAGAACGCTTGCGTTAAGAGGGGCCCTCAGACAAAAGGCGCTGATAATCTTCTGGCGTGTTAATATTTTGGAAATGGTTTCCAGCAGTTTCTTGGTAAAAAAAGGTTTGGTAATCAATCTGTGCCAGCCAGCTTTTTGCCGCTCTGCCGCCGGTGCTCAACCATTGAGCCAAGGCTTCAGTATGTTTAACGGGTAACCACTGAAATAAGTAATTCAGTCTGTTGGTCACCTCAGGGATGATGACGGAGTCTGAGAGATCTAAAGCCGCTGCTTCCATCTTCTCGCGCCAATCAGTTGGCAGATAGGGTGCATCCACCGGGGCAATCAAAATATGTGTATAACCTAGCGATTGTGCATATAACGCAGCATTTAAGATGCCAGACATCGGCCCTTGTTTTGGGAAGTGTTGATCGGGAATTTGAGCGGTGTCTTCGGCAAATGTTGTTGTCATTGGTTGATTGGTGCTGATACAGAGGCTATCTACCTGAGGCGCTAAACGCTCATATAGGTGTTCAACAAATGTTTTTCCGTTAATAGGTAGCAATGCTTTAGGTTTGCCTGCCATTCGTCGACTCATACCCCCAGCAAGAATGACGCCCATGACTTTAAACTTCAAATGAATACCTCAATAGCACTGATCGAATTGAACTAATGATTTCCTAACTAGTTTTTAACCCTTAGCGGGCATAATATCAATCACTTAAATCTATTTGCTGACGTTAACCTCCAAATAAGCCTATTAATATGAGGGCTTGCTGTATGGGGTGTATCAGCACACAGCTGGATGCACCTCCTTAATTGGTGTACACTCTGCGGCCCGTGACTTTTTTAATGATACTCTCTTCTTTGAATGATTTATGGCGAAGATATTAGCAATCGATTCCACGGAACAAGAGTGCTCCATCGCATTTGCTAATGATGGTCATCTTATTTGTTCTCGGCACGAAAACCAACCAAGAAAACATGCTGAGCTGATATTGCCCATGGTGCAATCAGTGCTAGAGGAAGTGGGTATTGCTGGCGAGCAGCTAGATGCCATAGCCATTACCATCGGCCCAGGTGCTTTTACTGGTGTGCGCATAGGGTGCTCTATTGCGCAGGGCTTAGCCTTTGGCTGGCAATGCCCGCTGTTACCAATTGTTAGTTTAGAGGCGCTTGCTTACTCCGCGGTTTCGGAGACCTCAGATCATGCCAATTATTTGAGCGTTTTTGATGCGCGATTGGGGGAATTGTATGCGGGCTTGTATCAAACAGTTGACGGTTCTAAGTCGGCGGCTATATTAAAACCAATCATCGAGCCTTGCCTCTTATCTCCTAAGGATTTGAACGCCTTGTTGAGATCTAAGCTCGAGCACCATGTCGAACCATTGGTATGTATCGGCAGCGGCTTGGTGCATGAGGCAGAAATATTAGCGGATGTAGAAAATAAAGTATCTTGTGCCCATCCTAATCGGCAGGTGTCTGCAGAGCAAGTAGTCATCCTTGGTTCCCATCAGTTCCAGCGAGGCGGCATAGTGGACCCCTTGTTGTTAGAGCCTAAATATTTACGTAAAGCAGTAGTCTAGAATAAGTGATAGGTAACATTTCAAGGGTATATGGATGGATTTATTTGAGCTAGCAATTCTTGCTCTGATACAAGGGCTGACCGAATTTCTGCCCATTAGTAGCTCTGCTCATCTAATATTACCTTCTAAACTCTTGGGCTGGAATGACCAGGGTTTGACTTATGATGTGGCTGTTCATTTTGGCACATTAGTGGCAGTGGTCAGTTATTATCGTAAAACCTTGTTTGCTATGGCGAAAGATATTTGCCTTAACCCCCGGCAGGCTGTTGCCTTTCCCCCAAAGCAAAGTGAATCCCCATCTACAACAGCTGGTGACAATATCCGCCTGTTTCAACAGGTAGTATTGGCTTCCATACCAGTATTAGCTGTAGGCTTTTTCTTTCACCATTGGATTGAAGAAAACCTCAGGAGTTTACTGGTAATTGCTTTTGCTACCATCTTTTTCGGTGTATTACTGGGATTCGCTGAAATCTATGGGAGAAAAAAACTACCCCTGAAAGCGCTCACTTTTCGCTTTGCATTCATTATCGGTATCGCGCAAGCACTAGCGCTGATTCCAGGTACCTCTCGAAGTGGGATCACCATTACTGCAGCAATGATCTTGGGCATGAAACCCAGCGCCAGTGCTCACTTTTCTTTCTTGCTATCCATACCCACGATACTCGCAGCGACTGTTCTGCAAGTCATTGCATTGGTTAATCAGCCAGAAGCATTTATACTCACTGACCTCATCTTCGCTGGCCTCATCAGTGGTGTCAGTGCCTACATTACCATAGCGCTTTTCATCAAGCTGCTGGGGTTTGCTGGCATGCTGCCATTTGTCTATTATCGTTTAGCGCTAGGCTTTATCCTTCTCTTCATTATCGCTTGATTAATGTGCTGGGCATGCTTCCCATAAATCAAACCTGCGTCTATCCTTGAACCTGTTGAAAGTACAAGACTCCCATATACTGATCAAGGCTTGGTAGGGCGGTAGCGTGCCTGGCAAAAGGGGCTTGAGTGAATCGGATATCTGCCAGTAACTCATAAACCAGACATAACATTAAGCCTATCTAGCATCAAACGGAGTGATTTATTTCATTCATGGAAGACATTGTTGAGTTTCTATTTAAAGGTATTTTTCGTTTTATACGGCATATCATCCTCGACTTGATATTTGAATTTGCAATTAAGGGGCCGGGGTACTTAATTGTCCGTCTTTATACCAAAAAAAATGAAATCGATGTCGATGGCTGGGAAGTGGTTGTTTGGGGAATAGTATGTTGGGTGGCGATCGGTTTTCTGGTATACGCCGTAGGCAATATGTAGGAAGGGGCAAGCCCTTGTCTTAAAAGGTCGGAGGGTCACTAACATGACTCAGTCAATAGGGCTTGCCACAACAGTGCCTAACTGTTCTACAACGTGTAGATATACCTCTGTAGTTGAAATGTCCGCGTGCCCCATTAACTTTTGGATTTGCCGAAGGTCGTATTTATTTTCCAACAGGCGTGTTGCAAAGGCATGACGAAAACTATGGCAGCTTACCTGTTTGTTAATGTTACAGCGGTTAATAGCATGCTTAACGTTTTTTTGAACTGTTGCTCGATAGATGTGGTGTCGCCTTTCTACATTAGCGCGAGGATCCAGGCTGGTCTTTTCAGATGGAAAGACATATTGCCAAGCAATTGACCTGCCGGCACTTGGGTATTTCTTTTCCAACTGGTTAGGCATGTAAACTGGACCAATGCCTTTTTCCTTGTCCAGTAGGAGCAATTTTTCTACGATACTGATTTGTTTTTTTAACTCATTGACAGCTGTTTTTGGTAGTAGTGTGGTTCTGTCTTTATTGCCTTTACCATCACGTACACAAATGTAATTCATTTTAAAATCTATATCTTTAACTCGCAATCGCACTGCTTCAGATATTCTCAAACCACTGCCATACATCAGCTTTGCGAGCAAAGAATATGGGGCATTTAAGGTTTCAATAACGTCCATAGCTTCATCATGACTGAATACTGAGGGAATACGTACTTTTTTCACAGCTGGCTTAAACTTGATTTTATCGATGTTCTTTTTGAGGAACTTATTGTAGAGGTACATGATAGCGTTCAGCGCCGTTGCCTGAGTGCTTTTTGATACGTTGCATTGTACGCACAAATAATTCAAATATTGCTCAATGTGCTGACCGCCTAAATCTTTTGGGTGTTGCTTATTGTGAAACAAAATATAGCGTTTTATCCATTGAAGATAAGTGACTTCAGTAGCATAACTTTTTCCTTCAAGTCGAATAAACTCACGGACTTGGTCCAGGAAGCGTTTGGGTTTTTGCGGAATGGGTACGGGAATATCTTCAATCATAGCCTAATACTGTAAATATATATAGTTAATGATGGGCGATATTAACGATTTTTTTAGATTTGCACAATGTTTCTGCAGAAATATATAGTCGGGGCTACATATTTCTGGAGGTTATCTAACAGAGTGTGTAAATTGATGTTTTTTAAGTTATTTTTCAAGAATAATACATCTATACTAACCAGTATTATGTAGTCTGCACTATATATTTCTGTATTAGAGTTGCGAAATATACTGGTTAACTATCTGATTTTATTATTTTTAATTAAGAGATTGTTGATGACCGATTCTAGAAATATGACGCCAGAAATATATAGTCTCGGCGGTAGAATAAACTGTTAGAAATCACATGGACTACGACCATATTGAAAGAATGTACCAAGAAGCTCATTCGAGGATATCGGATGCGGATTTGTTATCCGGAAGCTTAAAGAAAAAATCAGATTCTGATGCAATACTGAGAGTATTGGGTTTTGAGATACTGTTGAAGTGTGCAATCTTGCTTTGCAAGCAAAAACCTAAGGGTAGCCATGACTATAGTAAGCTTTGGTTGGCATTGTCTGGCAAAGTACAAAAAGAGGTTCTAGAGTCGGCGAAAAATAGAGTGGCTGGCCATGCTGATTTTAGTGACTTATCGCAGATATTAAAGTCATTACAAATCGTATTCGAAAAAGCACGATATTATTATGAGTTCTATGAAGGATATACTCTTGAAGAACAAACTGAGTTAGGGAAATTTTGGCTAGAAATTGGAGCGCCGACAAATGAAGCTGACGTTCAGTATTTTCCAATGGAATTAAAGGGGCTAATACATGGGTTGTCTGAGTTCATTAAAAAGGAAATTTCTAACAAGCGCGTCAATTAGGACGCTTCACTTCGTTCCGCGCCTATTACGCGGGCGTTGAGGCTGTAGAAAAACCATAATTTGCCTGTAAAAATAGGATAGAATGAG
>JAYPYM010000069.1:11272-17955 GCA_038135915.1 Gammaproteobacteria bacterium | reverse complement strand
CTCCAATACCTTACGGTCATACTCAGGCAGCTCATCTAAAAAGAGAACGCCATGATGCGCCAAAGAAACTTCTCCTGGCTGAGGCTTACTACCACCACCCACAAGCGCAACAGCTGAGGCAGTATGATGGGGGGACCGAAACCCTCTATGCCGACAGACTGGCACCGGCTGGTTTCTCCTCGACGAGTAAATCGTGGCTACTTCTAATGCTTCTTGATCACTCAAGTCGGGCAATATACTTGGCAGCCTCTCAGCTAACATGGTTTTTCCAGAACCAGGAGAGCCGACCATTAATAGATGATGCCGACCTGCAGCAGCAATTTCCATCGCTCTTTTTGCAAATGGCTGACCTTTCACATCACTCATGTCTTTTTCAAATGTTGGTATTGACAGCTCACCCACTTTGATTGGTTGTATTTTTTGCTCTCCCCAAAGGTGCTTGCATATTTGCACCAAGTCATCTGCAGCATAGCAAATACTAGATCGACACAAGCTTGCCTCGGAAGCATTCGCACTAGGTAAAAATAATTTCTGATTACTGGATTGGCAACTCAATGCAGCTGGTAAAATTCCAGGTACCGAGCGAAGTGCACCGGAAAGTGCTAACTCTCCCAGAAATACTGAATCCCCTAAACTGGCATCATCTATCTGCCCAGAAGCTGCCAAAATACCAAGCGCGATGGCCAGATCAAATCGCCCCCCTTCTTTGGGTAAATCTGCAGGCGCTAGGTTAACGATCACTTTTTGCTTTGGGTATTCTAAACCAGACTGCAAAATTGCACTTTTCACCCGGTCTTTGCTTTCTCTTACTGCAGCCTCTGGTAGGCCAACTATAGAAAGGCCAGGCAGCCCTCTGGCAATGTGGACCTCAACTACGACGACTGGTGCATCAACACCCAAATGAGCTCGGGTTTGTACTACTGCAAAGGACATTTCTTACTCCTATGAATATAAAAAAGGCATCTTAAGTGGGCTATTGCCGATCTAAACTGAATCGATACTGTCTGTCCTGGAAGAAGATCTTGCACTATCCAAAAATTCATCCAAGTCACCAACCTTCGCCGAGAGAGCCTCTTCATACAACTTCACTCGGGCCTCTAACAGTTTTGTTTTCTCATGCAAGGCCTGCAAATCTGCCTTTTGCAACTCAAACGCCTCTTTTGGAACAAGCTCTAAATTGCTAATCAGGTCTTTTAATTTCTGTTCGATTGCCTGCTTGATTTCACTTTGATTTGTCTCATTAGATTTAAATTTTGAAAATTCGCGACTATAAAATTGCTCAAATAGCTCTTTCGCTAATCTCTTTATGGGCACAAGTATTTCCTTTGTTAAAAACGACTGCTGATCTTAACATAAAGGACTTTGCCAGAAGAAGTGGATATCTTCAGGTATTCTGTATTAGCCGTCTATTTTATCGAGCACCGCAGCTGATCAAAATATAGCCAGACATATCATGCGCACGCTTAAACAGATAACGTTAGCTCTAATGACATTATTAAAGCTAATTCGAGTCTTTAAGAACAAAATTCGACAGCAAGCCCAAAACGCAGAAAATGATCCAAACTTGGCGCCCATCTTTGCAAACAAGTATTTTTGACTAAGCTTGGAATGAAAATAGGCAAGACGGGAATAGCACATGCCAACATTTGAAACCAACTCATTCGATACCTTACTGCTCACTGCTGGTCATGGGCGTAGACTGCAACCCATCACCAATCTTATCCCAAAGTGCCTTTGCCCGGTCCAGGGAGAGCCAATTTTAGGATTCTGGATTCAAAAACTCATCCAAAGTGGAGCTGATAGAATTGGACATGCACAAGCTGACTTGGTAACCAATTATTTGCGAACCAAAGGTTGGTGGGATCGAATTGATTGGCGTTATGAAAAGCAGCTTAAAGGCACTGGCGGCACTTTGAATACGATTCTAAAAGAAGCCAAGCCATATCTGAAACCCTTGTTCGTTATACATGCTGACAACTACTCCAACATCGATTTAAGATCCATGTATGAATACCATCAAAATCAAGTCAAACATCAAAAAACAGGCACAGAAAAATGCCTTGCGACAGTCTCATTATTTTACTCAAGCCGCCCTCAACATTGTGGAATAGTAACTCGTAATGAGCTAGGTATCATGACATCTTTCAAAGAAAAACCCAACAAACCCAATTCAAACCTCGCAAATGCCGCTATCTACCTAATCGAACCACAACGACTGATTGAAAGTGAGATTTCATTAGAAAACATCCAAGACATCAGCTTGGACTTAATGCCCCATTTTGTAGGTCGCGCGCAAACCTACCTTCATCAGGGCATACACATTGACATTGGTCACCTAGGTGCCTATCGGGATGCACTATTGTCAAAGAATGCAAAAGAAATGATCAAATTAGAAGAGTACACCTAAAACTTGCTACTTTTTACAATCAGCTGCTTGTATTGAATCGATAAAATTCGTACGATGCTAAATTAGGTGGATTTAGCGTTTAAACAAGGACTTACATAAGGGTACCCAATGCACCAGCTTAGCTCGCTCGACTCAGGTTGCTTATACCTAGAATCACAAAAGAACCCTCTCCATATTAGCGGGCTTTACATTTTCTCTAACAGCACAGCCAATTCAAGCAGCTTAACGTTCGATTCTTTAAAAGAGCACATCGGAAATAGGATTGCAGTAGAGCCGATTTTAAAGCAGCGCCTACTCATGGTACCAATGGAGTTAGACAACCCATATTGGGTAGATGACCAAGACTTCAATTTAAATCTTCACCTATTAAAAATTGGCTTGCCTCAACCTGGTGACATTGACACACTCACCCAGCTAGCAAGAGACATTCATCAAAAGCCGCTAGATCGAAGCAGGCCGCTTTGGGAAATCTATTATGTAGATGGTTTGGACCGTATCAACAGTCTAACCAAAGGCAGTTTTGCCATTATCACCAAAATTCACCATACCTTAATCCACACCTCATCTGGAGAGAAACTGTTTGCCAGCCTATTAGACTTTACCGCTAAACCAAGAAAAATTTCAGTAGAAACCGAATGGCAGCCTGAACCTTTACCTTCACCGCTTGACATGCTATTTCGAAATAATAACGGCACTTTAAAGTCACCCATCAAGCTAGGCAAGCTGTTACTTAAATCTTCTCAATCAGCTGCTTCATCCATTGCAAAAAGGGCATTAGCAAACTTAAGCACCACACCAAGCGTCGACAATATCCCTGCCTCTATTTTTGATACGCACCTAGAAGGACAGCAAACCTTTTTTGGTAAACAATATGATTTAGATCTAATTGACCAAATTAAAGATCAGATTCCAGGCATACAGCATAGCGACCTTGTGCTAGCAATTTGTTCCGGAGCTTTGCGAAGCTATCTACTGGAACACACAACAGAATCAATACCGAACCTAATCGCTCTCCTGCCTATCGCTGTCAAAGAACCGGATCCAAACAAGAACAATTCCTCCATTCTATCAAACGCATCAATATCTGGTACTCTCATATCACTGGCAACACAGGAAGCAGATGTACTGACTCGCTTGCAGACCATCCGAGATAACTACAAAGCAACCAAACTATACCCAAAAACAATGCCAGCTCAACAACTGGCTGATTACATTCCTAGTATCTACTTATCTATGGCGGCAAAGTTATACTCACGTTGGCACTTCTCAGAAAAGCACAACTCCCACTTTAACTTGGTCATTAATCAAGTGCCCGGCCCTACAATTCCGCTATATTTGAGCGGCTCAAAATTGGTAGAACAATATCACTTAACCCCAATCTTTGACGGCATGGGACTAGTATTCAATGTGTGTAGCTACCATGGCAAGCTGAGTATCAGCGTCATGAGCAGCTCACAAATTCTACCAGACATGAAAAGTTTTTTTCTACACCTAGAAAAATCAATCAATGATCTCAATAGCGCGCTTAATAGAAGCATGGAAGCAATGAGCACAAGCAGCACTAAGGCAAAAACACAGGCAGATAAAAAAGTAAGTAAAGCGCCTAGAGTAGCAAAAAGAAAAACCAGCAATACGAAAAAAAAGATATCAAGTGACTAAACTAAAAGCTTGAGCCCGGCTCTTTTAAAAATGCTATTTCCTCTTCCGTCGAGACCCTACCCAGTATTGCATTCCTATGTGGATATCGACCAAATCGATCGATAATTTTTTTATGCTTCTTCTCAAAAGCTAAACTGTCTTCCAAACCATCTTCGTTATACAAAGTCACTGCTATCTCATGTATCAGAGCGGATTCACTATGCATAAAAGGCAAATATAGAAAGCTTCGTTCAACCACACTCAATGCTTTATTGGCATGTATGCAAACAGCTTCTTGTGACAACGCCAATGCCATGCCATCAGAAGCAAAAGCCTCCGGTTGAGCTCTATATATATTTCTTGAAAATTGGTCTAAGACAATAATTTCCGCAAGCCGGCCATGGGGGCTGCTTCTCCACTCATACAGCTCGCACATCTTTGCTTTCGAATGAAGCGCACCAAACTCAGCAGCTATGCTTCTATCAAAAACAGCATCTTTTTTCCACCAATTTACTGGGTCTATCTCTTTAAACCAAAAGTCTAAAACTTTTTGATACATAATACGAACACCAAGCCAAATTTGAAAATAACCTTTCGTTTATCAACGAACGTTAAATATAAAACTGCAACTTAATCTATCTTGTTAACACAAGAGTTTGGTCACTCATGAGTCAACTCCTCGAACTCCTTTGGTACATAAGCTCTACCTCTAGGATTGAGTGCGACACATATAGTCTTAGCCTTGAGTGCTACTTTTCGCTCCGGTAACAATAAAATATCCTGATAAACAGCAAAACGCACCCTTGAATCCTTTGTTAACCTCATGGTAACGACAAACCGATCACCGCTAGTAAGCGGATATTTATAAGCTAGCTCTGCTTGAACGACAGTTAAGTTGATTCTTTTCTCTGTATATTCTTTAAAGCTAACCCCTTTAGTTTTCAAATATTCATGCCTAGCATGCTCAAGGTAGTGTTGGTAAACCGCATTATTCACCACACCCTGCATGTCACACTCATAATCCCTGACAGACATTTCTATTTCAAACTCATGATGATGCATTTCTGAAGCCCTAACTATTTAACACCGCAATACTTTTGAATCATTCTAGAAAGCTTTCCACACCCAGCATCATTCAGCTCATGAGCAATACAGTCCTGCTCAGAAAAAGCACTCAAACTTTCTTCTTCACCATCACCAATGTTTGCTCGGCAAAACGCCTCCTTGTCCCCTTTAGCGATTCTAAAACAACCCGCTCCAAACAGAGAAACTCTCGTATAACAAGCCACGGTTTCACAGACTTTTACTCTAGAGGCTATTTCATTAATACACTCTTCTTTAGTGGACTCTTTTGCAAAGGACTTAACTTCATCGCTCACCTCTCGAACTTCACCTCTAAGATAGTGCTTACCACCATAGTAAATCGTTAAAATAGCAACCACCACGACGAAAATAACCAACAAAAATTTTTTTAATTTACCCACTTCAGTGATTCTCCTGAGACAAATATTTATTTTTTAGTATGATGTATGATTAAACGGATTAACTAGTCTTATACTTCTAATATTATTTTTTTAATATAAAATATCACATAGAATAGACAGCAAAACAGAGTTAACTATACCAAAAACAACAGGAAAAACCACTTGCTCTATACGACCATCCAGTTTATACCCTTCTTGCACCTCACAATGATCAAGATTTGAACGCCCCATTTCTAGACAATAGATCGTAAATCTCCTGAGCCAAATCTGCGTACCCTGCTTTATTAAAATGTATGGCGTCAGATTTCTTCGAGGGCGAACGCATCATGTCACCTATTAAATCTGGCTCAAATACTAAATCATACTTATGTGCAAGTTCACCGTAAAAGGGGGCAACACTGGAAAATAGACGTTTTTCTGGTACACCGATCAACACTACTTGAACGCCATAGCCTAAGGCTATCTGTATCATCTTATCTAGATTATTTGCGATAGATGCATAGTCTCGGTTTCGAAGGATATCATTCCCACCTTCTAACAAAATGACCAAACTAGGTTTGTATTTTTCAATCATTACTGGAAAACGTACCAACCCCTCAGCCGTGGTTTCACCCGAAACACCAGCGTTCACAACATCTAAGCCAGTCAGTCTTGCTAGCTCACTAGGGTAACTACTGTCCGGCGTAGTACCCACACCCACCGTCAAGCTATCCCCAAAGGCAAGAATGACATCTCCATCTTTCAGGCTAGCTAATTTCGATTTCTCACAACCTACTAAGAGACTTATTAAGTAGATAAACAGTAAGTATTTGACGACTGTATTCATATTTTTCAGCTCAATAAGAGAAACAAACCGAAAGCCGGTTTTGCTATTAACGAATAATTTTCAAAGTAAACATAGAAAATTTTTCAAAAGCTCGAAAGTGTCCATCTAATGAAATTGGGACAAGACCAAGAAAGTCAAATAAAAATTTAAAGTGACTCAAGGAAGATACACATAAATCCATTAATCAGCAAGAAAACTGAAAGTAGAGAGGTAACCACTATGAGAAAGAAAAACCATCTGTCCGATTTAATCGCGCTTTGCGTCACATTACTGTGCCTACACTCAGCAACCGCGATCGCTGGAAACTACGAGTTTAAAAAAGAAGTTT
>JAYPYM010000069.1:0-11262 GCA_038135915.1 Gammaproteobacteria bacterium | reverse complement strand
CTTGATAAGACTAGCTGAGTCTGAAGCAGTAACTGCACATCAAGAACGAGTAGATACTTTCATCGAAGAAAGATGTCTAGCTGAAACTGGGCCCACACACTTTTATTGCTGGATTCCGGCACTGGTAGAAAGGCATTGCCTAGTTGAAGCAGACCAAAGAACAAGAAAGTCTGAATCCATGTGCAAGTCTCAAAGAGATAAAATTACAACAGTATCTTATGCGTTAACTTCAAACGGTGAAGTGATTTGGTCTGGAGAGAATGTTTTCAGATCTAAAGACTACTACTTAGATGAAAATGTATCTGCGGTAATCTTATCTCAAAAAGAAGAAATGGCAGTTATTTGTGAAAATGCAAAAAGACGCCTCATTGAATTATAATAAAAACATCATTTTAGGTAAGCAACTAACACCTAGTTGCTTGCTTTTTTGATTCTCAATAGAGAATACCTCATTTAATGTCAATTTTTCTCACAATAGGAGCGCGAAAATAAAAACACGCCTAAAGCTGCCGCTAGGTGTTTTAAGCTATGCCCACTCACTCCAAACACCTTATATATTGGCTCGTCATAAAATTCAAACAACTTTGCGCTCAGATAACAAACCATAAGCAACCAATATCCCGCTACACCACATGAATTGCTTCTGCCTAAAAGAATAAATAAAGGTATGATAAAGATCGGTAAAAACTGAACTAGGATATATGGCCTAAGATCTCCAACCCCCTGCGACTCAGTCACATGCCAGTATACAATAGATAGAAGACCGAGTAACACAAGCAAAAAAAAGAATAACTTAAAGCATCTTAGCGTTACAAATTCTCCTAAAGCAATCGAAAACAGCGCCATAAAAGCGATCGTCATCGGAAGCCTATCCCAGACCAAAGACTCATTACTTGGTGCCAAATGATAATACCCTGAACCTACTGAAACCAATGCAACACCAACGAAAAACGTGATAAAAGCTATCTTCAACTGAGGGTGAACTTTTATCGCCTTTGATACTAAGACAGTCCAAAGGCCATACAGCCCTACCAGAAAAAACGGAATGTTTGACAATACATTCAGGCTATTTGGTGTAAATAACAGATAGCGCGTGTCTGCGAATAGGTGGTAGTTGAGATCCTGAGAAATAGGTGGAAAACTGAATACCACCATGACAGAGACTATACTAACAACAAGCACAACTAAAACAACGCAATTTCTAGCCACTCGCCTTAATCTTCCAAATGCTGTTCAAAGAGTTGTTCATACACTGACTCCCAAACTTTTATCGCTTGAGGCCCAAATAATGAAAAGATAATCTCCATATCCGAAAATTCCTCCGCAGCAGAGGTTCGCAAGGCGATAACAGCAGCCTCCTCTAGAGGGTAACCATATGCGCCACATGAAATCGCAGGAAAGGCAATTGATTCACAATTATGCTCTTTTGCTAATAACAAAGCATTTCTATAGGAGGACTTCAATAAGCTTTGCGGGTCTTGTTCATTTCGATAAATCGGCCCGGCTGTGTGAATAACATACTTTGACGACAGGTTGCCTGCTGACGTAATCCTTGCCTCGCCAAACGGACATCTTATCCCTTGGTGTGACTTCACTTTTCTACAGGCCTCCAACAAACTAGGGCCAGCTGCGCGATGAATCGCACCATCTACGCCACCACCACCCAACATCGCCGGATTCGCCGCATTAACAATCGCATCAACCGCTAATTGTGTAATATCACTTTCAATGATTTTAATATTCTTCTTCATGAATCATACATTCTGATAGCAACCGCTCTAAACCCCTCTTCATCGACACACTTGCTCGCCCTCTTCCTACTCTTGTTTTTGGGCCGAACTTTTTCGTTGATGACAAAGCTGTAGAATCTTTATTTTCTCTTCTGGCGAACTTCGACCCCAAACCAGAATTTCGTCAATATGCCTGTAGCAACCCATGCAGATTTCATTTTGATCTAAACAACAATGCCTAACACATGGGGATTTTGGTTCAGTATCCATAGTCAACTTGGGTAAATCTCAGCTGCTCAAACAACTACACCACTCCTTTTTTCAATGATACCACGTGCAATCATTGAAATAGGAGAACTCAATGCTTTCCTAGCAATAGCTTGCGACCAGGATTTTCTATGCCATTCGATAAAAATCTCATTGATGGTTGCATAGTTTTGGTCAGTCGGTTGCCACTCAATGTCTAAACCAGACTCAATTATTCCCGACACCAGTACTCTAGCATAGGCACCAGGTCTTTCTGCTGAGACAAATTTTTTAGCGAAGGAACGATCACCCATCTTAGTTGTAAATTGAACGCAAGGCACCCTAGGGGCGGAAATTTCTAGCAGTACGCTTCCACCCAAAAGCAGCCGATCCCCAATGCGCAAATCGCTACCATGGTAATCACTAATGGTCAAATTCTCTCCAAATGTACCAGGTTCAAGCTCTCGCCCCAATTTTGCTTCCCACCAAGCATAATCCGCCGCACTATAGATATAGATGGCCTGATCTATGCCACCGTGTACCTTTTTATTTACGATCGTATCCCCTTCCAAGCCCAGCTCATTCACTGCCACAGGACCACTTCTTGCCTGCTTAAATATGCCTGTCTTCACTAGTTTGTTACCAACCGCTAGCTGCTGCTCACAACCAGTATTAATCGACAATAATTTCATGCAAACCTCGCGTCATGATACATCTTGATTTAAGCTTTGTTTAAGCTGGCTATGCCGTAATAAGAGATATATAGGAAACCCCACCGCCACACCTGGAAATATACCTAAGATAACGCATATCCATCCATGTTTGACTAAAAATGCTTTGGATTCATAAAATACCCAAATAGTTAAAACAATCCAACAAAAAATAGCATCCAAGGTATAGGCAGTCGAAAAAATATTAACAAAGCCTAAAGCAAGTGAGCCTAAAATATCCTCACTGGCTATCAATGGTGGTATGAGGTAAACCATGACAAATAAAGTAAATAGTAATGCAATTGTACACATCAATTGTTTAAAAATAGATTCGCTCATTTTTTATCGGGCACTCCTATTTGTGCGCTAGGTGAAATTCAATACTAAGCTTGGTATTTTGCACCACAGCTGGAGCATTTCAATGATTAACGCTCATAAAGTAACTAACACCTGAATGATGCCACTCATAAAAAGCTGTTTGTGTTTTCCAACAATACCCAAGCGTATCGATACATGCAGCAACACACTCACCAAGGATATAAGACATTTGGAATTTCTGTCCATCCCAATCAGAATTTTCAGACATCACGTAAACACGACCACCCATGCCTAATGCCTTGTATTGCTCCACCAAGCTTTCTGCCGTTCTATTACCTGAAAACTCAGTAATATAACGTTTATCAAATATACCAGGGTCATTGAAGGCATTAATCAGTTTGCCACGGTTTTCCGATTGGATAAACCCTGACAACCGGTTTCGTTTTGATTTGTCTACAAAAAGAGAAATGATCTTAAGCTCTAGCTCTTTATTCATGATGAGTCACTTAACGCTGGATCGACCGGGCTGTTCAGTAAAATACAGTGTAAATCAAATTGTTCTCCCTATGCTAACGTTCAACGAGCCGGCAAAGGCGTGCCAGAGTCTAGTTCAGGCTGTTTATCAACGATAGACTGCTCCCTTGTTAAAGTACTCACTTGCTTAGTATCGAGGTTTTCAAGAACCACCTGAACTTCATTAATGCTAAGGATTCTATTTCGAACCTTTCCCCAACCAAGCTCAAATATCAGAACATCATCCTCAATCCAGCATTGGTGATATTTTGATTGAACGTCTAACCAGACTTTATTGCCACGAATGGAAAAGTCTGCTGAAGGGTTACTTTTATCAGACCACCAGGTGCCTTCTAACTGCTCAATACTAAAAAGCTGGCCGGCATACAGTGATTTGTTAAATATCAGTAAGACCAACATAATAAAAGTTAGTTTCTTTATTCTCATTCTAAACCCCTATCCAGAGATTTTATAGTTTTTGCTTAATACTATTGGTGATATCAGAGCTTAAGAAATTTGAATTGGATACAACCTTGCTCCAAAAAGATGAGCATTTTTTCTTAAGTTCTTCTGCCTCCTTAATATTTTCTTGTGAAGGTTCTCCTAGAAAACAAATGGAGAAATTTTCAACTCGTGCATCTTGAGGAATTGCAACACAGAAACCTTTTTTTCCCTTTTCAATGTAATCATCGGCTGTTTTACACAGATGTACATCTTTATTGCATGATTCGCAGTGTCGAATATTGCCATCGCCTGCTAGTTCTTGCCAGATTACAGGGCATACTTTAGAAAATGCTTTCTCACAGTTAAAAATTTCCGCTACTGAAAGTTTAGTTTCTAGAGAAGCCCCTTCGTCAAAGCGTTCGATATATGATTTTCGCTTGATCCCAAAAAGCCAATCAAACAATTTAACCATTGCTGACTCCTGTGTGCTCGTGAGTTAAGGATACTTCAGGCATTATACTTGATCTCTTTAAATGAACCATTGTATTCAGGATCGTTCTCGTTAGATATAAACACTTGAACTAAATCTGGATCTTCAATTTCAAACTCGGTTAAATGCGCCGATAGTTCTTGAGCGGTAACACAACCAGTAGCCACAAATATTTTTGTTGAGAATTTTTTTCCAGGCTCCTGCCTTGAAAAGGTCATCTGAGAAAAATGTATCTCTGGAAATGTCTGCTCTATTTTTTCCACTAGATGCAAGTCATCATCACCGCCAATTAACAATAATATTTCTGAGTAATTACTCATTAATAGTTACCCACCTACGGTTTGAGAGGTTATATTTCTTTACTTTTGTGCACAAGCTTATGTGCATGTTGCTCCCAATTTTGCCCATCAAACTCTACTATATTCATTCCTTGTGGCTGCGTATCCAAGCAATTGACGTTTATATCTATACCATCAGGATTGGACCTTGGCGTATAAAATGGCTTCACTCCACAGACCTTACAAAAGGTATGCTTAGCGACTTTAGTATTAAAGGTGTAAGTAGTCAGCGAGTCTCTTCCAGACAGCAACCGGAACTTGCTTAAAGGAATGATCAAGTGCAAGAACCCTGTTTTATTGCAGATAGAACAGTTGCAACGCTCAACCTCTATCATATCTGGAGCGTCAACTTCAAATGTCACTGCGCTACAGTGACAACTACCCTGGTAAATCACCTGCTCCTCCTAATTTTCTAATGGTCGTGCTCGCATAACACCGTTAAACACCAGCGCCACAGGCAGCAAGAAGTTATTGCACACGCCTGCACTGTTTAAATTTTTGCATTTAAAACAGCCTCTACTTCTCCGAAAAATCCTCCGGCAAGCAAGTCAAAGCGAGTATAAACATCTAACCAAATTAATAATACCAAATAGAACAAGAATTGGTGTCACTAGTTTAAATGCCTTACCCCATTTCTGTCGCCACTCCTTGGATTTTTCTGGGTTCTTGCTTATTTCAACTTTTCCAATTGCCACCAAATAACCGTAGATTCCACCAAATACTGGAATAACGGCTTCAATAAAACAGTGCACCATATAAATTTCTTCCTACACATAATGCTACAAGCTACTCAAGCTGCAGCTGAAACAGAATCTATGCTTGATGGAGTATTTTAGCACACAAAAACAAGTGAAGAGCAAACCGCAATGGCTTGGGACATTAAGGATTTTCAACCTTCCCTCTTACCTTTAATAATGCTTCCTGCACTATAGTTGGCATCTCGTTGTACTTTTCATTGTTAATTGCATTGTAAATCTCGCTGTGTATAGATTGATCGATGAATTGTCCATTTACAATTTTCATGACATTTGGAAAACCAACATTGTTTAACCGATACAATGAATAAGAGATAAATTTCTCATCAAATTCACTCTTCGGCACCTTACCTTCCAGTTTCACAATAAATATATCGTCATCTAAATTTGGGATGAGCTTTTCTTCAATAAAATTGCAAAAACCTTCTCTATTCGTATAGCAAAAGAACTCCCTTCCCTCATTCTCCTCAAGAAAAGTGTTATACGCCTGCTTGAATCGTTTGGTTTCTTGAGACGAGCGATAGCCTGCTATACAAATCATTGAAAAAATAACGAAAAATAGTATTAACCCGATCATGATGACTAAACTTACTTTGAATTCCTTCTTAACGGCTTAATCGAAAAATTTTTCGTATATTTCCAGACGCCCCACATTTCTACTATACATAATAAGCCTGATATAATAGGGCCTATGAAGATCAAAAAATAGAAGAGGGCCGCATCGAAATCCCTCATCCCAACGATAAGAAAGCTAAGCCAAATAATGCAAAATACGCCTAAAATGCTTGCAGTAATCTTTTCATACAAAATGATTGAGCTCAATGAACCTGAGTAAAGTACAAGCCTCCAAAGCTCAATCAAGGAGAGAGTCCCCAACAGGATCACCAAATCCACAATCTCAAACTTCCAACTAGAATGACTTAGAGTTAATCCGATCAAAAGAAAGAGTACAAATATACTCCACAACAAACTAGCTGGAACCAATGAAAAACAAATGAGGAATTTGTATTTTTTTCTCATATTGACAATGCGATGGTAGTACCCCTAGGTGGTTAACGCCTAAAAACAACCACCGTCACCTGGGTTCCAACAATCTGTATCATAGTCACTTAGTTGATAACACATCACCTTCAAAGCTGTGGTACGCAGCATTCCAATCCTTTTATTATAGGTTTTACCGCATACCAAAACGGATGACACCTTCAGTAAACAAGCTAATAGCACACCTTAAAGGCTGATACCAAATGTTAGTTGTACCGCCTTGTAGTCTACCTTCTTCCATATGATTGATTTCGTCGTCTAGAATCGATTTTACTGCTTTATAAGCGCTCGTATCGTTACTCTGCTCAAGGTATGTGAGTTGATTTTGAAGATGGTTAACAACCACGGATTCTACCGCCCATGTACATGCCATAATACCCTTTCGACCCAGTAGGGAAGAAAAAAACCCCATAACGAAGCCACCCAAGCCACAAAGCCAATAACTTTTACACTTTATACCGTTTCTAGATTGTATTTCTTCCCAAAATACTTCTAGGTGCCGTTTTTCATCAGCCATAAACGATTCCAATAATGGAACCAAATCCTGCATAAAAATGCGAGCGAAAACCAATTGGGACCGGTATATATTAATTGCACCAAATTCCCCTGCATGATTCACCTTGAGAATTTTCTTTGGTGTGTCTAATTTTCCTTTACTATCCCGATATCTCATTATTACTTATATGTTTAACGTTCGAATCACGCACATATCGCATGCATTGGTTGATCAAATGCTTACTCGGGATCAAATACAAAGTATGGATCTCCATCTTTATCTAATATACAGCCGTATACCTTTCTCGAATAAATCTCAAGCAACTCATCTTCACGCGATGAACTTGAGTTCATATATTTATTCCAGTCTTCTTCATATTTGCTGTGACAAGAATCAAATTGAGTATTCACTGCGGCTATACAATCAGGATCTTTTTCCCCGCATGTTTCCCTTAAACTTTTCTTTAAATACATCGAGCCTGCTTTATTAAGCACCTGATCATTAAATACAAGATCGCAACTTGCAGTAAATATACTCAAAAGACACATGACCAATAATCTATTAATGACCCGAATCATATCGTCCTGCCTTCAACCTTAAGGTCACGGAACAACATACCCCTTGCTGCGCCATTGGTAGGATTTAACTTGAAATATTTCACTATTACCTGCCCCATTCATTTACTAGAATATTAGTTCGATCTGTACTTAAACGAAAATCAGGTAGCATTTCATAATCTTCAGAGGGAAAATGCTCAATAGATTCAATATCAAAATCTTTGTAGATTTGTTTGATAAAATTGTAGTATCGCTTTGATGATTCTAAATCATTTTTATTATCTAATGCCGAATCAAAGTTTTTTGGAAGAACCCACCATTGATCGACAGTAAAATCGAAACAATCCACTAGATTGACTTCTTTAAAACAAAACCTCGCAAAGAAGAAATTGATTTCGTTCTTAATCGAATCTGCGTTCAATTGATAATCGACAAATAAATTATCCTCCGGATTGAAATTTAGCCCATCCAAAGACTGATACTGAACTACTTCATAATCGGAAGAAGGCCCACAAACCCTATAAGGTTTATCACTATTTTTGTCCATATCTTCTGGATAAAGAGAAACCCCATAACGCTGCATAAGTTTATTTAGCACTCCGAGAAGCTCTTTTATCTCGACTAAACGGCTACATGTCAATTTTGTTAAAGACTTCATTTCTATCATTTATTCCAGGAAAATTTTTAGTTTGCAAAGGCCAATTTTGAATCGCTTCCAGAAAGTTCATATTGTACCCCATATTAAGGTAACCCAAATAGCGAACATAAAACCTGACAATCCAAAACCAACCAAGGATATAAAAAATCCCAACAATCTTTCAATGTTATTCTTCGTTTTGGATACCAACCAAATACTTGATCCAGCAACCATAGTTACCGGAATAATCATTGAAAATAGCTTCAGCGTATTCTTAGCCGGAATAGGATCATTAACAACCACTATCGCACAAATAACCTGATATACAAGCAGGCCAATTGCTACAGGTTTTAGAGCAGGATGATTTTTTTTCAGGTATAGAAGACAACAAATAGCAAAACCTGATGGGACAAAACCAAAGAAACTCAAATAAAGCAAACCCAAACGTAAATCATCCATATTTACTCTCTAACGCCAAACTAAGGAGCGTTTTCTTATTATTAATTGATTTGCGCACTTATGCCAGAAATGAACGATAAGAAGAACTCTCCTTAAACTAATACTTTACTCATCGGAAAATTGAGCGCGAGGATCAGGTATGAAGATATCAAACATTCCTATAGCTTTTCCAATAGGCATGAAATGTATGAATTAACTTATTATACTTGTGACGAGCTAGATTCATTATATATATAACCACAAACTTTGAAAACACCCTCCTCATCAGTATAAGTAATACCAAGTCGGTCAAGAGCCGCCTGAACCTCAATCGTTACATCTATCTCTTTTTTAGGCATCAGATTGCCGCGATATTCATATTTATACTTTGAAAACTCCATCCACTCTATAGCTTCACAGCATTCATAAACCTCATTCCACCACACCTCAGCGAAGCCAGATATTTCTTCTGTGGTTAAAAGCTTATCTCTAACCATTGGTGAAAATGTATCTTCTTTAGAAAAGTAGTCACAAATATCTTTCCATTTTGCTTTATTCAAAATGCAAATCAATTGCTTTTCCTTTATCAATCTAAGTAAATGTTCATCCATATCTTTATGTATAACGCCGCGCTTTACTGCTCTAAGCGCTTAGTCCGACCTAAGCGAATCTATGATGTTCTCTGTCATCTCCATTGAAAATGACCCTTAAATAAAAACTGTCTATATACAGCATTCATCTTAATCTAATACTCCGCATATACCTTCTGAACACAGGTAGGTGGCAATTTCTCGAAAGCTGTGCTTTTAGTTTTCCATAGCCTTGGCTTGTTAACCTGGCTTGCTTATTGTGTGAAATTTAAGCCAATCATCTCTCGTTTCTCTTTTAGTCTTAACACTATTGATATAGCCCAATACTCCGTATTCATCATCTAACTCCTGGACAAGTTCACTGGTGATATTCTTATATTTACCTAATACCCAACAATATAAATTGGTAGATTCTGGAATATCCAGGCTTGAATACTCCATGTCTGAACCATCTGGACCTTCATCGCATGGATAGTCCACTTGATCTCCCTGCCAATGACCTAAATACTTACCTCTCTGAGAATGGTTTTTGCCCGAGCAGAGGTATGTTACTGCAAGGCAGTGAACAGGTATACCATTTGAAAGATCAGTAAAACCTATAGCAGCCTTCGGGGAATCACCAAAAGCATTCAATTCAAAGAACTCTTTTTTGGATAAATTTACGGCAAGAAATTCCAATCCCATGATATCAGATACTCTATTCTGTTATTACCTAAGCGTTTGATCATGCTCTTCGCATTCTTCACAGTTCATAGTCAATGACAGTATTCTTTGGTGTTAACGCTCACCACACCGGAATAACGCGATCGTAGCGAGAAATATTTCCGAGTGATGATGCTTGTTAGAAAGTTGCATAACCTGATTGTGCCAAGACCGAGGCAACCGCTTTTGCTTTAGTCTTGTGTGACATCGTGCCCCACGCTACGGCGCCACGCTCTTTATAAAAAACATCAAAAATATTAGTGTTTTGCTCAACACAATACCAACCATCATATGTGCTTTCACTAAAATGAACCCAATCATTACCAGAGGCTGCTTGCTCTATTTCTACTATCATTTCTTCACCATTGCTCAAAAATACCGACAAGCTTTCCTCATCAAGAATTTCATTCTCGGAAATTATTTTATTGATTAAACTTTCGAGCTCATTCCGCATTCGGTAATTTCCCTCTCAATCATGTCGTCCTAGCGCTTTTCGAGTAACTCCACTACAAACTTCATTATATCAATGTCTTCCTTACTTAATCTTAAACTGTAGCCAAACTCATCTATCCAGTCAGGGTCAATGAACTGCTTAGCGTAATCTGATGCTCTCATTCCATCTGAATCAACTAAGCTTGGGTCAGCCCCATTATCAAGTAAAAACTCAACCAGCTTTAATATCAAATCTGGTGAATTTATGTCACCAGATTGATCTGGCTCAACAGCTAGCATGAGAAGAGTAAGGCCTGCCTCATTCTGAGTATTAATATCAAACCCAGAGTCAAAGAGTTTTTGACAACGCTCTGGGCTACAATAGCGACAAACCGCCTCTATTGCTTCAACTGGTAGTGCTGCCATTGAACCACCTGAATCAAAACTCATAACCGTTCACACTTACGATTCAAAAGGGTGTGGTTAGAGCAATTACTATTCGACTTCAATACTTACACTCCCATGCTCTTGTTCAGAAAGTTCTTTTGCAATTTCTTGCAAAGACTCATAAAACTTCCCGCCACGAATCCTTTTCACGCTTCTAGTGTTGGTAAACCGTATTATGCAACCCTCATCATCTCCAGGCCAACCAGGCCCTCCCGAAGATAAGGCATCCCAAAATGCATTAAGATTTCGACCAAAATACTCAGCGCCATCAGGCTTTACGTGTTGCAAATATGCTACCCAAAAACCTTTCTCTGAATCAATATTCGTACAGTTTATTAATATTTCTTTCATCTAAATATCTAATTCTCATACATAACA
>JAYPYM010000068.1:10005-18020 GCA_038135915.1 Gammaproteobacteria bacterium | reverse complement strand
CCTTCAGCTGGAGAACCTACAACCAAGCTCATAAAAAAAGCGGGCACCACTGCTAATACTACTGCACCCAGCAAAATCTTCTTCTGAATACCCATCCTTCGAATCCTCACTCCGACATCTGTTATTTTAAAAGTCTAGATGAACATCGATAAACAGCAAAGACGAACCTAAAAAAGTGTGAAGGCCGATTTGGACATATTGGCTTTCTTTCTAAATTCTCTTTTTTCGTCCACTTAAATAGGTATAACAGTTCTTCAGGATTTAACAGAACTAAAGAAAATTAGGCAGATAGTAGGTTGGTTCTAATAATAAAAGTGTAGGTAAAATTACTGATAACATAAGAGTGATTTACCAACCCAATGGTTAGCAAATTGCTGTGCACAGCGCCCACTTCGATGCCCTCTAACCAAGGACCACTCTAACGCAGCACGCTCCACTTCCTGATTCCAAACCGGGGTATAAATGGACGAGTTTTGTTTGTTTACCTGCTCCGAGACTTTGATTATCCAGTGCTCACATATGTTTAAATAGTCTGCTTGCGAAAGAGCATAAAAGGTAAGCCATATACCAAAGCGATCAGAAAGAGATATTCGCTCATCACTGGACTCAACAGGATGAAGCTCAGCTTCTTCGCCAAACACCTGCCTAGATTCTGGCATAAGATGACGACGATTTGATGTCGCATATATCAACACATGATCAGGAAGCCTAAATCCGCCACCATCTAATACACTTTTTAGAGAACGGTAATCTGCATCCTTATGGCTAAAAGAGAGATCATCGCAAAAAAGAATATAACAAAAGCCCTTTGGCAAATTGCCAACAATCAACGACAGCTGACTTAGCTGTTGTGGTAAAACCTGAACCAACCGCAGCCCCTTATGGGCAAATTCCGTCAATAAAGCACGAATGAGCGTCGACTTACCACTACCTTTAGCTCCCGTCAGCAATACGTGATTTGCAGGTAAGCCATGAATAAATTGTTTCGTGTTTTGGATGACCAGCTGTTTCTGGCGATCAACAGCCAATAGGTTAGCCATCTTATCATTTGCACAGCCACTGCCTAAAGGCATTAAATACCCTTCTGATGCCCAGACACTCTTCCACTCTGCGACATAGGTTTCACGCCAGTCGCAAATGGGTTTCTTATGTGGCAACCAAGAAATGATAGACTCGACAGCTTGGAAAACTTGTTTTTTCAACAAAAATGGAAAGGTCATGGATGTTATGAAGCGCTAAAGCTTTGCAGCTAACTGAGCACCCTGGTTAATTGCTCGTTTTGCATCGAGCTCAGCCGCAACATCTGCGCCACCAATCACATGCAAATTAGCTGCCCCTTCTCCAAGCGCTGCTTTCAAATCATCCGCTAATTGAATTTCGGATACTTGCCCAGCACAAATAATGACATTGTCTACCTCAAATACTTTTTGCTCACCATCTATCGTTACATGAAGACCAGCATCATCTATCTTCTCATAGCTAACACCAGGAATCAGGCTAATGCCTTTCTTCTGAAGATTGGCACGGTGAATCCAGCCCGTTGTTTTACCCAAATGAGCACCTAATTTAGAGGTTTTTCTCTGCATTAAATAAATTTCACGTTTACTGGTTTCAAAGTCTGCTTGCATTCCGTCCACGCCACCAGGGCAAGCCAACTCCATATCAACGCCCCATTCACGCATAAACTGCTCAGTATTCAGACTCGTACGATCGCCATCATGCGTGGAGAGAAACTCCGCAACATCAAAGCCAATACCACCAGCTCCCATAATTGCTACTTTTTTGCCAATGTTTGCGCCACGAAACACTTCCATATAAGGCACGACTTTCTCATGGTTCACACCCTCTATATTAGGGGTTCGAGCAACAACACCAGTCGCTATAATAATTTCATCATAGCCCTCAGCTAACAGCTCATCTTTTGTTACTCGATGATTAAGCTTTAAATCTACGTTCCACTTCTTGATCTGTGTATTAAAATACCTAATAGTCTCGTGAAACTCTTCTTTACCAGGTACTTGCTTGGCAAAGTTAAACTGTCCACCAATCTCGCCTCTTGACTCAAACAATGTTACTCGGTGCCCTCTTTGTGCAGCTATAGTAGAAAAAGCCAAGCCTGCTGGTCCAGCGCCAATAACAGCCACTCGCTTCTGTATAGGTGCTGGGGTATATTCGAGTAAGGTTTCATGACAAGCTCTTGGGTTGACCAAACACGAGGTTAACTTACCTTGAAAGGTATGGTCCAAACACGCTTGGTTACAAGCGATACAGGTATTAATTTCTTGCGACCGACCCGAAGCAGCTTTACTGATAAACTCACCATCGGCCAAGAAGGGTCTCGCCATAGATACCAAGTCAGCGCCACCAGTAGCTAACACATCCTCAGCAACTTGCGGCATATTAATTCGATTACAAGCAACCAACGGAAGAGAAACCTTTCCTTTTAGTTTTTGAGTCACCCACGTAAAGGCGGCTCTGGGCACCATGGTTGCTATTGTAGGAATTCTTGCCTCATGCCAGCCTATTCCGGTATTAATGATAGTTGCACCAGCTTCTTCCACCTTTTCAGCCAACAAGCATGTCTCTTCAAAGGTGGAACCGCCTTCCACTAGATCGAGCATTGAAAGCCGGTAAACAATGATAAAATTTGGCCCCACACGCTCACGGGTACGCCTGATTATCTCGAGCGGGAAACGAATTCGATTATCAAAAGAGCCGCCCCACTCATCATCTCGAGTATTTGTTCGCTTCGCGATAAACTGATTGATCAGATAACCTTCAGAACCCATAATCTCTACGCCATCGTAACCAGCTTCTTGAGCTAGTTGTGCGCAACGAACAAAGTCCTCTATTTGCTCCAATACTTCTTGCGAACTCAATGCTTTTGGTACAAAAGGTGTGATAGGAGACTTTATTTGAGAGGGGGCTACACTCTTATTGTTATAGGCATACCGACCTGCATGCAAAATCTGCATGCAAATTTTTCCGCCCGCTTCATGCACTGCTTCTGTTACCACTCTATGCTTCTTAACTTCTTTTTCCTCGGTCAACTTTGCAGCACCTGCGATAACAGCGCCTTCAGGATTAGGCCCAATACCACCAGTGATGATCAAGCCAACATCGTTCCTAGCCCGCTCTGCATAAAATTCAGCCAGCCTCTCAAAGCCATTAGGTGCCTCTTCAAGGCCAGTATGCATAGAGCCCATAATGCTACGGTTCTTTAACTTGGTAAAACCTAAGTCGAGAGGCTGCATTAGCTTTGGGAATTGCTGATTCATACACTTATACCTTTTAATTATATTTTCCAAATCGCTTGATTGATTAGTGCTTTTCAATCCTAACATAGGTAACCATTAGCGCATATTGCGAAAAAAGACTGGCTATTCTACAACCTATTTTTCACCTATATAAGTTACCCACAAAATCTGTGGATAACTGTGTTAATAAGATTGTGAAACTAATGTTTCAGTGCAGAAATTAAGGCTTTCAACTCAACTTGATCAAAAAAACATCTTTGTTTTTATTTCCATAAAAATCAATAACTTAACAGTTTTTTTCCGTGTTTTTTTAAAAAAAGTAGTCATTTCCGTCTTTTTATATCATCACCAAGCTATAGCTAACCAGGCTGTGAAAAAAAATAAATTTAGCAAGCTTTAATATATTCACGGATTCAATAATTTTAACTATAACAGCTGGCATTTTTTTTCAATAGCCTCCGGTAAAAAAAAACCTCATTTAGCATATATATTTCTTAAAAATAATTAAGAGCAATGTCTTTAAGACAGTAAAGAAAAATGTCTCACATCTGATATGGATAAATTCCTTTCCTCTCTGAAAGTCTAGATTAGAGATCGACAACAACAGCTGTGGATAACTATGTTGATAATATCGTGAAAATAATTTTCCAAGCCCCAAAATGCAAATTCTCATGGAGTTAGATCAAAAAGCAACTATCCGTAAATCATATATTTAACAATAGGTTACATGAATTTTTTTGTTAGCTTCCTAAGACCAACGCGCTATATACTGCCGCCCAGTTTTAGAGCACAAGACTGTGAAGAACATTAAACACAAGGGCGCATCTGGCTTAGAAAAACAGATCTTTCTACATGTTTAACTAGGCTCAGCTATTTGCAACCTTTACATTTTTTTAACCGGAAAAAATACCAGACAAATCTTCTGCTAAGTGATATCTTGCCCCCCGTCGATGGCTAGGCTTCTGAACGCTAAGTTCTCTTTCATAAGGAGGGGTATCTCATGAATCGTATTATTATCGATCAACTTAACAAAAGAAATATTTTCCTATTCACGGTTTTCTATCTAGTTGTAAACGCTAGCCTGGCAGCAGCTACTGATCGGAGCCTGGCTTTAGAAAGCACTTTAGGCAGCAATGGCATTGGGCTTAAGATTGAAAAACCCATCAGTGAAAAGCTAAGCGCGACGATAGGTGTAGCAAGCCTTGCTATCGATACTGATTACGAAGCAGATGGAATTGATTATAACGCCGAGCTTAGCCAACATACCATTAACACATCCTTGGTTTGGTACCCTTTCGGCAGCAGGTTTCAAGCGGTGCTAGGTCTATCTAGCATTCAAGGAGACTATAGGCTAGAGGCAAGAGGACAAAACAGTTACGAAATAGGCAGTGATATATACGAGGGAAATATCACCCTTAAATCAGAAATCATAGTGCCAAGAGTGAATCCTTATCTTGGTGTTGGTTGGAGAAATAAAAACACTGGCGCAGGTATTAGCTTCGGATTAGACCTGGGCGTTTTTTGGCTCGGCGATATTCAAGTTACTATGGCAGCGGAAGGCAGCGCAGTTAATTCATCCGGTGATAGCATTAATATAAATTCGGACCCCGACTTCCTAACAGACCTAGCCGAAGAACAAAATAGCCTAGAAGAAGACATTAAAAAACTCATTCACCCCTGGATGCCCGTTGGACTCATCTCACTCGGATATCGATTCTAACGCAACAATTTGCCCTTAAATACTCAAACAGACTGGATAGCATTGCATCTAATATCATCCAACTATTCATTGAAGGCACGCACCATGAACATTCAAACACAGAAACTCTCACAACTTATTATTGCTCTTGCAGTATTCTTAGCAAGCCATCATTCCATGGCGATAGATATCAGCGTTTACTGTTCTGATCTTGACAATATCTCATCTACAACTTGTAACCAGACATTACCAGATCAACAAGTTAGCGGTTATTTTAACTTGCTTAGACTGGCCGCAGACGTTGATACCTGTAAATCAGACGGGAATCAATTGGAGTGTTTTAGTAGCTTCACTGGGGAATCATTAACCTGCGAAATTAATGACAATAGCGCCTCATGTAATCTACCTGATGGGGCCACTGCGAGCTGCCTAGAAGATGGCTCAAATGGCATAAATTGCAACATTGCCATACCTGAACAAGAAGAGGTGTCGAACGACTTGAATCAACTCGAAACAAATGTTCAAGCCAGTCTAACTAGCACGCTCGGACGTGTTTGTACTCAGCGAAGTGCTGATGCAAACTTACAAAGTGATTGCAGCACGCTAATCAATTTAGTCAACTCTGGAAACTCTCTAGCGAACCAAATTATTGAACAAATTAGCCCAAGCGCTGCTGCAGTACCGAGCAACATCGGCTTATTTAGCCAGGCTGCCCAAGTGAGAAACGTCCAAGATCGCCTTAATCAAAAGCGTAAGTTTAAGACAGACCCTGATGAAGAAATATCAGCAATGAAACACCCACTTAAATCAGCAAACCCTTTCAAAGCAATCAGTTTCAAGTCAACCAACGACGACCCAGATCACGCAAAACTTGCAACTGGATTAGTATTTGCTTTAAATTCGCTGGCACAAGCTGCAACCGTGACTGACACACCCAATCCAAGCTCAACACATGCTGAAATTGAATCCGAACTCATCACCGAATTTTCTAAAACCGGTACTTTTTTTAGTGGCGTCTATATCCAAACTGAAAAAGACGAAACCAATTTTGAAATAGGCACAGAAACAGACCTTGCTGGCTTCACCGCAGGTATCGACCATCAGTTTTCTGATCGACTGCTGATTGGACTAGCCTTTGGCTTAAACCAAACAGATACTGAGTTTGCCAAAAATCGCGGTGAAATTGACTCTACCAACTTCACGATTACCTACTATGGCACCTTTCAGTTCGATCACAACATCTATTTTGACACCACGCTCAGTTATGGCGGCAGTCATTACGACCAACTACGAAAAATTATTTATTCAGGAAGCGGCATAGCCGTTAACCAAGAAGCCACAGCTGATTTTAACGGCAGTCAAAGCCAAATTTCTATCACCACTGGTTGGGGTTGGAGCAGAAAGAACTTAGCCATTAACCCCTATATTCAATGGAGAAACACAGATGTTCGTGTTGACGACTACATAGAAGCCATGTCTAACCCAACTGGAGCTGGATCCGGCTGGGGCCTTTCACTTGCTTCTCAATCCCTTGACTCCGAAAACATCAGAATTGGCAGCCAATTTACCTTTGCAATCAGTCAAGATTGGGGCGTTCTCATCCCAACTGCTCGCATTGAAGCAATTAAAGAATTAGAAGACGAGCCAAGGCTTATTACAGGTCGATTTACAGGAGACAGAATCGACCAAAATAATTTTTCCTTGGCGACCGATGCCCTTGACTCAAGCTACCTACACCTAGGTTTAGGCCTCAGCGCTGTGCATACCAAAGGTTTCAATAGTTTCTTATTTTTCAAAACCATTTCTGGGCATCAGAATTTAAGCCAACAGGAAATCAGCTTTGGGCTTCGTTGGGAAATTTAGGAAAGCGCTCAAGTTCCTACAGTAGAATAGCAATCTCAAATGGCGTCTAAATTAGTGACAGGCACCCTTAATTCTTTTGGCATTGAAAATACAATCGTCTCTTTTATACCAGAAAGCTCTTGCACTGGCTTATCGGAGCGCATTTGCAACCATCGAACAACCCTCTGCACCAACTCTTCTGGAGCGGAGGCACCAGCAGTCACACCGACACATCGTACACCATCAAACCATTCTGAAACTAAATCTTCAGGCGAATCAATCAAATAAGCCCTTGACCCACATCGCTCTGCAAGCTCTCTGAGTCGATTTGAATTCGAACTATTGGGAGAACCCACAACAAGCACTAAGTCTGCCTGGCTGGCAAGGGCCTTAACTGCATCCTGTCTATTCTGAGTCGCATAACATATGTCGTCTTTTCTTGGACCTTCAATGCTCGGAAACCTAGACCTTAGCGCATCTATTACCTTTGCAGTATCGTCAACGGACAATGTCGTTTGAGTAACATAGGCTAATTTTTCTGGGTTTTTAACTTGCAACCTATGAACATCATCGACACCCTCAACTAAATAAATTTCACCACCGGCAGAATAATCATATTGACCCATCGTACCTTCTACTTCAGGGTGACCTTCATGGCCAATCAGTACACACTCAAAGCCTTCTCGAGAATAGCGAACTACTTCCATATGGACTTTAGTCACCAAAGGGCATGTTGCATCAAATACCTTGAGCAATCTTGAGCCAGCATCCGACTGGACTTTTTTAGATACGCCATGAGCGCTAAAAATAACGATGCTTTGATCTGGAACCTCATGCAACTCGTTGACGAAAACCGCACCTCTTGATTTCAAATCGTCTACCACAAACTTATTATGTACCACCTCATGGCGTACATAGATAGGAGGCGTAAAGAGTTCTAGTGCACGATTAACAATCGCGATCGCTCTATCTACACCTGCGCAAAAGCCTCGCGGATTAGCCATTAATATTTGCATGTCATCGCCTCTTATTCAGCAATGGGCTGAACTGATATCTTATTTGAAATAGTTGTCGCCACTTCCTCAACACTGATAATGTCTACTTCAAAAATAATGTCTTTACCAGCCAGCGGATGGTTAAAATCGATTTCGGCAGACTCTCGGTCTATTTTTGTGACAACACCCAGGCCACCGTCATTAATTTCTTTGACAAAGGAA
>JAYPYM010000068.1:0-9995 GCA_038135915.1 Gammaproteobacteria bacterium | reverse complement strand
CCTTTGCATCAAGAAACCCTATAACTAAGCCTTGTTTAAAGCGCTCGCTGTCTTGAGCTATATCCCCCAAGTCTTCAATCCGCTGGCTTTTAATACTTTCTGGTTTTGGTAATCCAAATGCATCTACGCTTGGTATTAAAAAAGAGCGGCGAGCACCTGCAGCTAGACCAAACATCCTTTTCTCAAAACCAGGCAACATACTACCGTCACCCACTTTAAAGGTAGCGGAGGACTGGTTAAGGCGCGTGTCCTCGATGACCTCTCCTGACTCCAATCGCAAACTAAAATGCAATGTCACTTGAGTATTTGAGCCAATCTTAACACTATCGGTCACTCAGAAGCCCTCTCAGGAGATTCAGATTTCTTCTCTTCAAAGAAAACATCAAGAAAGAGCATAAAAGCACCAATACAAATCGCAGAGTCGGCCACATTAAAAGCAGGGAAATGTATATCCTGCCAATAAAAATCTAGAAAATCTACTACGTAGCCCAGATATATACGATCAATCAGATTTCCCAGTGCACCGCCTAACACCATCGCCAAAGCAACATTCAACCACCTTTCTTTTCGATCATTCTGATACATCCAGATTAGGATAACGGTGCTCACAATGATCGCAATCGCTGCAAAAAACCAACGTTGCCAACCCCCAGCATCAGCTAAAAAGCTAAATGCAGCACCCTCATTATGAGCTAAGGTAAAATTAAAAAATGAAAAAACAGGTATTCTTTCATATAAATCAATATAACTAGAAGCCGCAAGTTTGGTTACTTGGTCTAATATGATAATTAGTCCACTCAACCAAATCAGACGGATACCACTTGAGGCCCAGGGCTTTGCTAACAGTTTCATCACTTCTCTCTTTTATTTATTAATATCAATAGATTAAACACTTATAGCTTATTTAAGACATACAAAACACAAAGCATACTGCATAAGTGTCTATCCACTTAAACAAATTGCCTTAATTCACTGTCGCCGTCAATATTACTGACGCATCTCGAACATAATGTTGGATGTTCAGTAACACTACCGACACTGCTTGACCTATGCCAGCAGCGCTCACATTTAGGATCGGTCGATTGCTTGATTTTAATCACAAACCCTTCTGCATCTGAGGACATCTCACCATCCCCAGAGAAAGCAATCAATGTAACACCTGACACCTGTAAAAAGAATTTTAACTCATCCCCTATCTGCAGCAATATATCTCTTAAATCATTAGAACATTCAATGCTCACTACAGCATCAAGGTTATCCTTGAGGATTTCTTCATGCCTAGCTTTTTCAATTTCCTTGTTTACAGCCCCCTTAATCGCGATCATTTGCTTCCAAAAAGTACGATCAAACTGGCCCGAATCACACAAGGGTGCCAACCCCTCATACCAAGTGGTAAAGAAAACAGAATCTTCCTCAATTGCATTTTCTTTCGGGATGTGTTGCCAAATTTCTTCTGCAGTGAAACTCAAAATAGGCGCAATCCATCTAACGAAAGCATGTGAGATATGATAAAGAGCAGTCTGTGCCGAACGCCTGGCCAAGCTTTTCGCTGGATTCGTATATTGTCTATCTTTAATCACATCCAGATAAAACCCACCCATATCTACCACGCAAAATTGGAAAATAGACTGGTAAACTTGAAGCAATTGGTATTCGTTATAGGCTTGCTGTATTTCATTTTGCAACAAAAAAGCTCGATCAATGACCCAAGCATCCAAAGCAAGCAAGTCTTCATTAGGCACCATATCACGATCTGGATCAAACCCATCTAAATTGGCCAGAAAGAACCTAGCCGTATTCCGAAAGCGTCGATAAGCATCCGTCGTTCGTTTTAAGATTTCTTCAGATACGGTCATTTCATCTGTATAGTCAGTTGCCGAAACCCAGAGGCGCAGCACATCCGCTCCTAAGGTTTTAACAATTTCTTGAGGCGCGACTACGTTACCCAAAGACTTGGACATTTTCTTACCTTCACCATCCACAGTAAACCCATGCGTTAGCACTTGTTTATAAGGCGCTACACCGTGAATGGCTATGGAAGTTTTTAGTGAAGATTGAAACCAACCCCGATGTTGATCCGACCCTTCTAAATACAGATCGGCTGGAAAGCTAAGACCCTCACGCTGTTTGAGCACAGCAAAGTGCGTGATACCAGAATCGAACCAAACATCCAGAGTATCAGGAATGGCTGAATATTGGTTTGAGTCTATACCTAGCGCTGCACATATATCCATTTCATCCCAACCATCTATCCCTTCAGATTCAATGAGATTTGCTGCTTTTTCAAAAAGCTCGGCTGTATCAGGATGCAGCGCTTGCGTTTCCTTATGTAAAAAAATCGGAATAGGAACACCCCAAGTCCTCTGCCGAGAGACACACCAATCTGGGCTTGTCTCGAGCATCGACCGGAACCTGGTTTCTCCTCGCTCGGGTAACCATTGTACCTGCTCCACTGTTTTAAGTGCTTTTTCCAACAACTGGTTGTCGTACATACTAATAAACCACTGAGGCGTAGCACGAAATATCAAAGGTGTTTTTGTTCTCCAACAATGTGGATAGGAGTGTTTTATCGATTCCTGATGGAGCAAAGCGGCACTGCCTTCCAAGGTTTCTATCACCACAGGATCCACCTTGTAAACATGCAAGCCCGCAAATAAATCGACATCCGATCGAAATATGCCCTTATCATCAATCAAGTTCAGTGTAGGTAAACCATACTGCTTACCTACATTAAAGTCATCTATACCGTGATCAGGCGCCGTGTGTACACAACCAGTACCAGCATCTGTGGTCACATGTGACCCTAAAATAATAGGCACCTGTTTTGAATAAAACGGATGATTCAATAGCTCCCCTTCCAGCTGCTTACCAAAGCAGGTGCCTATCACTCGATAAGCTTCTTCAATAGCAAATCGAGACATGACAGATTCAACCAACTTTTCTGCAATGACAATATAGAAGGTCTCACCTGCTTTAGTGTAATTAACTAGTGCGTAGCTTAACTCTGCATTGAGGCAAACGGCTTGGTTAGCTGGCAAGGTCCAAGGGGTTGTAGTCCAGATCACCAGTTTCAAGACCCCTTCATCGAGCAAGGATTTCATTTCATCAGAATCGCTCAAGTTATCGAAGTGCTTTGTAAAAGAAGCTTGGTCTGCTACGTTAAAGGCAACATCAATAGCAAACGATTTTTTTTCTTGATACTCGACCTCTGCTTCTGCTAAGGCTGACCCACCAACAACACTCCAATATACAGGCTTAAACCCTTTTTTTAGGTGGCCATTTTTATAAATCTCACCAAGCGAGCGTATAATATTGGCCTCAAAGGATCTGTCCATGGTTTGATATGGTTGAAACCAATCTCCTAGCACGCCTAGTCGAATAAAATCTCTCTTCTGACCTTCCACTTGTTTTTGGGCATAAGTCCTACAGGCTTTTCTAAAATCTTGTTTATTAACTCGATCCCCAGCCTTACCTAGTTTCTTTTCAACATTATGCTCAATCGGCAAACCATGACAATCCCAACCAGGTACGTAAGGCGCATCATACCCACTCAAACTCTTGGATTTTACGATGACATCTTTTAGAATCTTATTGACCGCATGCCCGATATGTATATTACCATTCGCATATGGTGGACCATCATGCAAGATAAACTTTTTCCTTCCCTGATGTTTATCCCTCATCTTTTTATAGATATTCTCTTTCTCCCAATATTCTAATAAATTTGGTTCACGCTGTGCCAAATTGGCTTTCATTGGAAAATTGGTTTTTGGCAAATTTAATGTGTCTTTGTAGCTCATTTGGAAAACTCTTAGTTGAACTTTAAATGTTGCTGCCAATACGTCCGTGCATCATCATGATCGCGCCGTATTGCTTGAATTAGTGATCTAGTGGTCTCAAATTTCTTTTCATCTCTTAACTTATGATAAAATTTAATACGTAAGCGCTCGCCATATAAATCGCCAGTATAATCAAATAAGTGGACCTCTAGCTTGCAGTTATACCCGTCCACTGTAGGACGATAGCCCAAATTCGCAACCCCAGGCCAATGAGGCTGGCCACTAGGACTGCTAACAGAAACCACGTAAACGCCTCGCAGTGCAGGTTTATCCATACTTAACCTTATATTGGCCGTAGGGAACCCCCATTTTCTGCCGAGTTGATCTCCGCGAACGACAGTGCCAGAAATCGCGTAAGGTCTGCCAATAAGATAATTAGCCAGCACTAAATCTCCAGACTGCAATGCCGCTCTCACCCAAGTGCTACTGACTCTTTCTCCAAGCTTAGCTGTATCTGGTTCGCTCGCCGTATCAACACTGATATCTACCCGCTTGGCTGGACCTACTTTATTGACGAGAGATGCATCCAATTGGAAAGTATCAGCCTTCTCTACTATAAAACCTTTGTCATTGCCTTGCGAACGCAAAAAATCTAAATCTCCAGCTCTTTGCGCACCAAACTTAAAATCTTCACCAACAATCAAGTGCTTCACACCCAGAGAGCCTATTAAGATATCATCTACAAACGCCTTAGGTGATAAGCTACCGAAATGACTATCAAACCTCATGAGAATCAACCGGTCCAAATTAAACTGCCTCAATGTTTCAAATTTCTCACGCCAACACATCAGCCTGGGAGGTGCAGAGTCTGAAAAATCTTGAGCAAAAAACTCTCGAGGCTGAGGCTCAAAAATTAGAATTTGAGAAGATAAACTCTTGGCATCGGCTATAGCTTGAACTTGCCGCAATATCGCTTGATGACCTAAGTGAACGCCATCAAAATTACCGATAGTCAGAACTGATGGCTTTTTCCGCGCCTTAAGGTAAGCCAGCTTACCATGGACATTACCCCTGTGAAGCTCCACCGCTCACCATATTCACGCCAACCAAATTGATTAAAAGATAAAGTGACAGCTGAAAAATATGCCACTGGCTAATTTTTGTAGGCAATTATACACAGTCATGATTAGCTGCTCAACAAAAGCAGGCTAACGCGAAGAGGGTAAATAGCCTAATAAGGCCACATAGAATAACAAAAGCAAACGGAATTTAAATAAGTTTTTCTCTATAATTAGATTAGAATAAACGGTGGGCCACATCTTTATCAAATATAAACTCTTACGGTAGTCGACATGAATAAGCCATACTTTCTGACATTAAAACTATACAAAAAATCGCTTATCACAACATGCTCTCTAGCCCTATTAACATGCCTATGCACCACTGCAATGGCATTGCCACCCGATATTGAGCTTGACCGATTTTTGCTTGCTACTGAAACTTATATAGAAAAACAAGATTACTCAACAGCAATGAATTACCTCAACCAAGCAGAGGAACTAAGCGTAGAATTACCTGCTGTTTTTTACTACTACAAGGGACTGATATTGCAACAGAGAAAACAGAATGAGACAGCTAGAACAGCTTTCGAAACTTACGTAGAAGCAACTGGCAAAGATGGAGAGCACTATCAAAACGCTCTAATGCAAATTACCCTACTGGAAAACAAGATTACAAAAAGCCCAACCACCAATTCAGCAACGCCAGAAATTGACTGGTCAAGCTCCAAAAAAAAGCTTGAGGGCACTTCTGGGAAAGACTATGAAGATAGCATTAAGTCACTATATCTCACTGATTCATATATTCCCGCGTTTGTAGCACACATCAACAGCTTATTAGTAACCTACCCCTACACAGGAAAGCGCATCATCTCTGAAAACCAAGATAAATCCATTCATTACTCTATTTCAGTTGACGATGAAAAGCACATTAGCATCCATAAACACCACAAATCAAAAGGCGGCACTCAAATTACAGCATTTAAACAAGCCATATTTGGAATTTCACCAGATTTCAGCAGAAACTGTGATGAGAGAGCACTAAAATGCGAGTTAACGCACTTAGATGACTTAACCATATGGTTCGAAACGAGCTACGACCAAGACGCGATCAACGAAGTAGAAAAGGCGACCAGCCACCTGATTAAAATTCTCCAAAGACCATCTACGAATTAATTATTGTTAAATTTAGGAATACAAAGATTAAGATAAAGTTTTATATACCACTCGAAAAAGCCAACAGCCCCATATTGGGGCTCAAATCCGATTAGACATCTTTAATGGTGCGCATTCCTATACGCAAGTTGCTTATGAATAGCGCATAGATGACTACTAAAACAAAAAAACGTTTAATAAACAGCTCCTTAAGCAACAACTGATGGTTTTTAATAATACTGCTTGCATTGTTCCCGACCTCGGTTTGCGGCACGTAGATTGCTAGGCCTATGCAAAAATCATAACGTAATGAGTGCGGGGAGCAAGGCATGGGAAAACAAAAAGTAATTGTTATTGGAAACGGTATGGTCGGCCATAAGTTTCTGGAGACAGTCGCAACTTTACCCGAAAACTGCGCTTTTGAAATGAAGATTATAGGAGAAGAGCCCAACACAGCTTACGACAGAGTCCACCTATCGGAATTCTTTTCCGGAAAAACAGCAGGCGATCTCAGTTTAGTGCCTGACAACTTCTATCAAGACAATAGCCTCAAAGTGGCCTCTAGCACCCAAGTCACCGAAATTGACCGAATTAATAAAGAAATTCATTATGCAAACGGCAACAACGAAAAATATGATAAGCTTGTGCTAGCAACCGGATCATACCCTTTTGTACCACCCATTCCAGGAAAAGACAGGGATAATGTTTTTGTCTACAGAACGATTGAAGACTTAAAACTTATCGCCGAAGGCGCCAAAAATAGCAGGGTTGGCGTTGTCATAGGTGGTGGCCTATTAGGTTTGGAAGCAGCCAAGGCGCTGAAAGACCTAGGCCTTGAAACACATGTTGTAGAGTTTGCACCACAACTCATGGCTATACAATTAGACGAAACCGGTGGAGAACTACTTCGAAAAAAAATAGAGAACCTTGGTGTCTCTGTACACACCAGCAAAAACACGAAGCAAATAACCGATGGTGGAAACTTTCACCACAAACTATGTTTTGCTGATGGCTCCTTCCTTGAGACAGATCTGATTCTATTCTCTGCCGGCATACGGCCTAGGGACGACCTGGCAAAACAGTCCGGGCTCGACATGGGCGAGAGAGGTGGCATCGTCATCAATGACCGATGTCAAACTTCAGACCCTGATATCTATGCGATCGGTGAATGTGCCCTTTGGGATAATAAAATATTTGGGCTAGTAGCGCCTGGGTACCAAATGGCAAAAGTTGCAGCAAATCAAATCTGCCAAGACCAAAGCGATCAATTTACTGGTGCAGACATGAGCACCAAGTTGAAGTTACTAGGTGTAGACGTCGCAAGCATTGGCGATGCCCACGGGAGAACACCAGGTAGCCTGAGCTACAAACTAATCGATGATATTAATGGGATTTATAAAAAAGTTGTCGTCGATGCCAAACGCAAGAAATTACTAGGTGCCATTTTAATCGGAGAGGCAGATAGCTATGGCACACTGCTGCAATTTGCACTCAATGAATCCCCGATTCCTAACAAGCCCGAGCAACTCATTCTACCAGCAAACGATGGCGATAATGCTGCGCTTGGTGTAGAAGCACTACCGGATGAGGCTCAAATATGCTCCTGTAACAATGTATCTAAAGCTGAACTTTGCACTAAAGTCCGAGAAGGCTGCATTGACTTAGGAGAGCTTAAATCCTGTACTAAAGCTGGCACCTCTTGTGGCGGATGCGCTCCGCTTGTGAAGCAAATTTTGGACAGCGAGCTGGCCAAGCAAGGCCTTGAAGTCAAGAAAGACCTTTGCGAACACTTCCCCTATTCTAGACAAGAGCTGTTCCATCTCGCTCGCGTCCATAAAATTAAGACATTTGAAGACTTAATAGAACAGCATGGTAAAGGCAACATTGGGTGCGACATTTGTAAACCAACTGCCGCATCTATTTTTGCATCTCTATGGAATGAATATATTTTAAACAACGGCCATGCTGGGTTACAAGACACAAACGACTACTATCTCGCAAACATGCAAAAAGATGGCACCTACTCGGTGGTTCCCAGGGTGGCGGGCGGCGAAATTACACCAGACAAACTCATCGTGCTAGGACAGGTGGCGAAAAAGTACGATTTATATACGAAAATAACAGGTGGGCAGCGTGTTGACTTATTTGGTGCCCGAGTGGACCAATTACCTAAAATCTGGTCCGAGCTTGTTGCAGCAGGGTTTGAAAGTGGTCACGCATACGGCAAATCCGTACGAACCGTCAAATCATGCGTAGGTAGCACCTGGTGCCGATACGGCGTTCAAGATAGTGTAGGCCAAGCTATACACCTAGAAGAGCGATATAAAGGTCTTAGGTCACCACACAAATTAAAATTTGCAGTCTCGGGCTGTACACGCGAATGTGCGGAAGCTCAAAGTAAAGACGTTGGTGTGATTGCAACAGAAAAAGGCTGGAACCTCTATGTGTGTGGAAACGGCGGTATGAAACCAAGGCATGCTGACTTATTAGCTTCAGACTTAACTGACCAAGCACTGATACAGTACACTGATCGGTTCTTGATGTTTTATATTTCTACTGCGGACAGACTTCAGAGAACTTCCGTATGGCTAGATAATCTAGAAGGCGGAATTGACTATGTTAAAGACGTGGTGATCAATGATAGTTTGGGTATCGGTAAAGAACTAGAAGATCAAATGCACCATGTCATCAACACTTATCAATGCGAATGGAAAACCACCATTGAAAGCCCAGAGAAAATGAAAAGATTTACTCATTTTGTCAACTCAAAGCAGTCAGACCAAAAGCTGCAATATGTGAGAGAGCGCGGGCAAAAACGACCTGCCACCCAGGCTGAGAAGCAAGAGATGTTAAATACAATACCTTTTAAAGAAGCAGCCACTCACTAAAAAACATATGCTTTTGGATAACAGCTAAATAAAGCCTTGAATATTGATCAGGCTATCTATTTCCTAAAAGAGGATTGAAACATGAGCACAACTGCAACTGAGTCCGCTAACCTCACTGGCGATACATCATGGCAAACAGTTTGTCCTATTGAAGAGATACATGAAAATATTGGCGTTTGTGCACTTGTTGGTGAAAACGAACAAGCTGCAATATTTAAAGTCAAAGACAAGTTCTACGCGATCAGTAATTTAGACCCATTTAGTGACGCTGCAGTAATAAGTCGCGGATTAATATGCAACATCAAGGGCAGCCTTTGTGTTGCTTCACCAATATTTAAACAGCACTTTTGCCTCATGAGTGGCACATGTTTAGAAGACAATAGCGTACAACTTAAAACCTACGCATTAAGAGTGAATGGAAGCATACTCGAGATACAGAACACTTAAACTTAAAAGTTTAAACATTACCAGCTACCATCACTCACCATCGAGTTAGGCGTCATTTCTAGCGTGTTCATCACACCGTTACTTGCAGAGTGGATGATAAAACTGCTAGTAAACACTTGCCTAGCAATGGTATCAGTATGGCTCACTACCGCACCATCTAACAGCTGGTAGTCTTTCTGATTCGCCAGGGGGTCTGACCCTTCAGAACCCCTAACTAAAAAAGCAACTGTGACAGCAGCGACTACCGACTCGCCGGCCACATAAACTGCATCTGAATCAGGCACAACTTCACCTGTATCTAAGATATACTCCACTTGCATTTGCTCGACATTACTGACGAGGTCAACCTCTCCACTAAGCGTTTGATTATCAAAATTATAATAACGACATCTCAGCACATCCTCTGCATTGTCTACATAAAATAAGTTCGCTATTCTGGTGCCATCCACCAATATATCGCCAGTACAACTGATATTGTTCATCGGTCTGCTATGTAACGCCAGCACATCCGAATGATCTTTGAGATTATCTTGACTACTACAAAGCTCTACACCATGAGTACCCGCAAGCTCATTACAAATGTGATTACAGTTAGAAGTGAGTATTGGATCTATCGGCCCATTTCCGGGAGAAGAGGCATTATTCTCTCCTGCAGTGGAGAGCGCGTC
>JAYPYM010000067.1:0-18334 GCA_038135915.1 Gammaproteobacteria bacterium | reverse complement strand
GGCTCAAGCTCTGCGGTCACCAAAGACTCATTCTGATTGTTCTGAATATATTTCTTAAAGTGCCTAGTCCTAAAAGACTTGCCAGTTAAGAGTATATTTATTGCTTCAAGGATACTTGTTTTTCCGCTTGCATTTTCCCCATGTATTAGATTGAACCTAGGCGAGAGTACTAAATTCTTTACACTTAAGTTTCTAACACCTTCTATATCTAAACGCCTAATGATCATTTATCTACACACAAAGAGTGGCTATACTTTCATCACCATAATCACAAATAAAGAACGATCATTACTCAACTCCTCAATAACAATACCGCTATTAGACATCGCAAATGAAACCCTAATAGATGAGTCTTCAACAACATTTAACACATCCATCAAATAGCCGATATTGAAAGCTGTATTGATTTTCTCACCAGAAAAATCAATTGGAATGACATTCTTTGCTTCTTCCTGTTCTACATTGTGAGCAATTAATGTTAATTGGCCAGCTTCGAAAATAAACCTAGCACCCATTAGTTTATCGGCGCATAGGACAGCTGTTCTCAATAAAGCTTGCTTGAAAACCTCCTTATCAATAACACACTGGTTGTCACCTAGCTTAGGTATAATCCTATTGTAATTTGGGTAACGACTGTTAATGAGATTCGTCGTAAACACAATATGATTAAAATCAACTCTTAGTAATGTTTCAGAAACAGAAAAGCCTACAAGAGCATCTTCTTCTTGAAGTAATTTACTTAACTCATTCACCGCTTTTCTGGGAAGGATCATACTGACACTTTCATTACTGTTAAGTGCTATTTCTTTGGAGACGTCTGGATCTAACAACTCTTTATGAGTAGCCAATCTGTGACCGTCTGTTGTCGCTCCAATGATCTCTTCCTTGCTAATCTGTATAAAGAGTCCATTCAGAAAAGTTCTAATATCCTCAATCGCCATTGCAAAAAAGCATTTATTAAAAATATTTCTTAACGGTCTTTGAGGTAATTCAAAACTTGTATTCGGTTGGAAACGCTCAATAAATGGGTACTCATAAGGTGATAGTGTTGAAAGCACAAACCGACTAGTGTCGGTTTGAAGTATACATTGCTCTCCCTCGTTACTAATTTGCAACAACTCATCACCAGGTAAAGTACGGCAGATGTCAAAACATTTTTTTGCAGAAAAAGTCATCCTGCATTCAGACTCAGCTAACTCAACAGGCATAGTCACCTGTATTTGAATCTCGCTATCGGTAGTTGTCATTTCACAGATGTGATGTGCTACCACTATATGTAAATTGCCCAATATCGGCTTTACTTGCTTCTTTTCAGCTACCGGCACCACAAGTTGTAATGCTTTTAAGAAATCAACATTTTTTATGACAAAGCTCATAGCAGGTATACACCCATAATTTATGTTTATATATCAAATACTTAACTAACTGGTCAGCAATCTTTGAAGATTTAAAAAATCCTCACTGACATCTGGATCTGTCTTACTTAGCTCATTTATTTTTCGGCAAGCATGTAACACAGTGGTATGGTCTCTTCCACCAAAGGCATCACCAATTTCTGGCAAACTATGGTGCGTCAAGTCTTTCGCCAATGTCATAGCTATTTGCCTTGGTCTAGCCACTGACCTACTTCTACGCTTTGAGTGCAGATCAGCAACTTTAATCTTAAAATATTCAGCAACCATCTTCTGAATATTTTCAATGCTAACCTGACGATCCTGAACTGCGAGTAAATCTTTCAAAGTTTCTTTTACAAAAGAAATACTAATATCACTTCCTGTAAAGTGAGAATTAGCTATCACGCGTTTCAAAGCGCCTTCTAGCTCTCTAACATTTGACCTTATCTTTTGAGCAATAAAAAAAGCAGAGTCATGGGGCAAATCAATACTAGAGGCTTCTGCTTTTTTCATTAGAATAGCAACCCTAGTTTCTAACTCAGGCGGCTCAATAGCTACTGTTAACCCCCAACCAAATCGACTCTTTAAACGCTCCTCAACACCAGAAATCTCCTTAGGATACCGATCGCTGGTTAATATCATTTGCTGGCCACCTTCCAATAGAGCATTAAAAGTATGGAAAAACTCCTCTTGAGAGCGTTCTTTACCAGCAAAGAATTGAATATCATCGATTAATAACGCATCCACTGATCGATAATAACGCTTAAACTCATTGATCGCGTTAATCTGTAATGCCTTAACCATATCAGCTACAAATCGCTCTGAATGAAGATAAACAATCCTAGCATTTTTATTCTTTAACAATAATTGATTACCAACAGCGTGCATCAAGTGAGTTTTACCAAGGCCGACACCACCATAAATAAAAAGCGGGTTATAAGATCCACCAGGGTTATCTCCAACTTGAAATGCAGCAGCCCGTGCCAACTGATTAGATTTTCCTTCTACAAAGTTTTGAAAAGTAAAGCCGCCATTCAACGAGCTCTTATGCTTAATGGTACCGCCAACATCTACCTCTCTGCGACCAATCTCTGTCCTTGCTGTGGCAGCCACAGGGGCGGTAGAACTGCTCTGTGTAGCAAGCTCAGCTTTATGGGTACTTACACCGCTATCGATCGAGGAATCAGCGTCTTTTGGGACACTGTTATTGGATAAATTAACAGTTCCAATGGTTAGATTGAGCGAGAACTTTTCGCCTGCAGTAACATCTTTCAGCACCTCTTTGATCCTGGATAAAAATTTCTCCATTACCCAATCGAGAACAAACCTATTGGGTGCATATAAATTAATCTGATTACCATTAATATCAGACTGAAGGGGCCTAATCCAAGTGTTAAACTGTTGAGCAGTGAGTTCCGTTTCCAATCGGTCCATACATTCAGACCAAAAATTTTTCATGCATACTCCTGAAAACATTATCCCTTTAAAGGTCAAAAATTTTACCCTGGTTTCTCACACTTATCCACAGTGCCTTTTGATAGCCAAGTAATGAATTTACTCAAAATAATTGAGTAAAACAAAAAGGATAAGATGTGGATTATTTATTCACATCTTGTGCACCAAAACACTGGAAGCTACTTAACACCCAAAGCCGTAAAAGTTATCCACAATTACCCACAGACTAAACAGTAAAAAATAGTGTGGTATCCATCCAAATATTATAAGGTTATGTTATTGTTAATAAAGAAATTATATCACTTACCCACAGAATAACGACGCACTAATAATAACAAACATAATCTTTATACATAATATAATATATATTAATTAGTGAATTGCTTAGACTTTGCCTCTCAAGTACAATACGCCTCCGAATTCTTTTTTTTACTACAAAAATTAATGCTAAGTTATAAATACCACTTAATCGCAGTACCTGTATAAATAGTGGCTATTTAGTATTTATTTTATTTTTATCGGCAGGTGAACTGATTATGAAAAGAACGTTTCAACCAAGTAATATAAAACGTAAAAGGACTCATGGTTTTAGGGCAAGAATGGCCACTAAAAACGGTAGGTTAGTTATTAATCGAAGAAGAGCTAAAGGTCGTAAAAGGTTAACAGTATAAATTCCAAAGTTTCCTTGATTGTTACTCGCATTGGATAAAAGGTGGATAAGCAATCAAGATTAAGTTGAGTGCCCATACCATAAGTCTTTCAATAGCTGTACGTTGTCCCAACTGTGCCAAACTATAAATTTTATAGATGCAATAGGCTGCTATCCACTGAAAGCTTTGATAGTGTGATGAAAGGGCCTGACTTAAAACTAAAAGCTGGTCACTTTATATTCCTGGTGGCGAGTAATGAATTATCTTTTGGTAGGCTTGGTTTGGTGATACCCAAAAAAAGACTGTCTAAGGCGACACTTCGAAATTATCTAAAAAGGCAAATTAGAGAAGCCTTTAGATTGAATAAAGACTTATTTAAGGGGTTCGATCTGGTAGTTATTCTAAGGGCCCCTATCAAGTCTTCCGATCTGCCGGCGGTTCGAAGCTTACTGAATAATTCCATGTTATCTTTTTCCAAAAGCACCTTAAAGTATTCTGCCTAGTTATTTGGGCAACATTTTCCTAGGGTATAGTGAATGGACTGGTTTAGAAATATATTAATTGTTGCAATTGCTGCTTGTGGCTGGTTGATGATTGTTGAGTGGCAAAAAGACTATAGCGGTAATGATGTGCTGCTTAAAGAGGCTACAGCAGATCCAGGTGTCATAAGGGTCCCGACAGGTGTTCCTGGGGCTGGTGTTAAGGATATTGAGTTAGGCGGAAAGAGTCTAGCTGCGCAAGAAGACTTGCCTAGTTTTGATCCCAGATCTCTTGATGGGTATTCCAGCGACTTAGTAAAGCCTGAGCCGGTGGCAAAAGTTGATGAGAATCAGTTGGTGAAGGTGGTTACGGATGTTTATGAGCTTTATATTGACCCGTATGGCGGTGATATTGTAAAGGTTGGATTGCTTAAATATCCTATTAGCCTAGAGCATCAAGATGTACCTTTTTTATTGTTTCAAAATCTGCTTGGTAAAAAGTATATTGCACAGAGTGGTTTGGTTGGGGTCAGTGGTACTGACCTAGATCATGGAAAAAATACTAGACCCTTATATCAAACTTCAAAGTGGGAATACAAACTTTCTGTAGGGGAGTCTGAGCTCAGCGTCCCTTTTATTTTTGAGAATGACCAGGGTGTAGAGTTTGTAAAGACTTATCGTTTTTTTCCTGACACTTATGAGATAAAAATTAGCTTTAATATAAAAAATAAAACCGACCAAGATTGGCTGGGTCGGTTTTATGGTCGAATTATTCGAAATGCATATGGTGACCCAACGTCTAGTAGCGGTTTTGGCATGCAAACTTTTTTGGGTGGCGCTTATTTAGATGAGGAAAAAAAGTTTAAAAAAATAGATTTCGATGATATTGATGATGCAATGTCTGAAAATCGGTTACCACTAAATCAGGATATAAAAGGTGGATGGATTGCTTTCTTGCAACACTATTTTTTAACAGCCTTTATCCCTGAAGAAGAGGGCGTTAATAGTTATAAAATCTTTTCAAGAAAGGACTTTAGTAATCAGACTGAATACATTTTGGAGGTGGCTCAGCCGCCAACAAGGGTTGAATCAGGTGCGGAGGTAACAGTTGAAGCTGGTATTTATGTCGGACCTAAAATTCAAAAGCGATTAAAAGAAATATCAACTGGCTTAAATTTAGCGGTTGATTATGGTTATCTATTCTTTATTTCCGATGTGCTTTTTTGGATACTCAGTTTTATTAATGACTATTTGGGTAACTGGGGTTGGTCTATTATTGTCCTCACTTTTATCATCAAGGCGTTTCTTTATCCGCTATCTGCTAAAAGCTATCGTTCTATGGCGCAAATGCGGAAGGTTCAACCTAAACTCTTAGCATTGCGAGAAGAGTATGGTGATGATAAGCAAAAGATGTCTCAGGAGTTGATGAAGCTTTATCAAAAAGAAAAGATAAATCCACTCGGTGGTTGTTGGCCTATGTTGGTACAAATGCCAATCTTTATCGCCTTATACTGGACTTTGCTGGAAAGTGTCGAGCTTCGACAGGCGCCGTTTATTTTCTGGATCAAAGATTTGGCAGTTATGGATCCTCTTTTTGTTTTACCAGTGTTAATGGGTGCTTCAATGTGGTTTCAGCAGAGAATGCATCCTGAGCCACCGGATCCTATGCAGGCGAAAATCATGAAGTGGATGCCTGTATTTATGACTGCCCTGTTCCTCCTGTTCCCATCAGGGTTGGTTCTATATTGGGTGACCAATAACTTCTTATCCATACTGCAGCAATGGTTTAATACTAGAAATATGGATCAGCAAAACGCTTAGTTGTTTAACTGGTCATGTTAATGAGAGGATGAGTGTCTAGGTTGATTCGAGATACAATAGCTGCAATAGCAACACCGCCAGGCAAAGGTGGTGTTGGTATACTTCGTTTATCTGGACCTGCTGCACTATCAATTGGCGCTTCTATTGTTAGGTTTGATAGAAGTCAGGCGGTAAAAAGTCGACATGCCTATTACAGAGACTTTTATGACCAAGCGGGTGTTGTACTAGACCAAGGTATATTCTTATACTTCCAAGCTCCGCACTCTTTTACAGGCGAAGACGTTGTAGAAGTACAGGCACACGGCGGACCAATCGTACTTGATTTGATATTGAAAGCCGTTATAGCTCATGGCGCTCGTTTAGCAGGTCCTGGTGAGTTTAGCGAGCGAGCCTTCTTGAATGGAAAAATTGATTTACTGCAAGCTGAAGCGATTGCTGATTTGATTAATGCTAGCAGTGATTATGCTGCTCGTTGTGCGGTGAGGACTTTGTCGGGCGGCTTCTCTACAGAAATAAATCAAATGCTTGATGGGCTGATTAAATCGAGAGTTTTTGTTGAGGCTGCTTTAGATTTTCCAGAAGAAGAGATACCGCTGCTGTCGATAGAAAAGTTGATAGACTCACTCGCTGAGCTGTCAAATGCATGCTTGTCCTGTTTGGGGAGAGCTAAACAGGGGGCGACGATAAAAAACGGTTTACGATTATTGATCCTTGGGGAGCCAAATGTCGGTAAGTCAAGCTTAATGAATTTATTGTTTGATGATGAGCGAGCAATTGTAACAGACGTACCAGGCACAACCAGAGATATTATTTCGGAGCAGATTATTGTTGATGGCGTGCCTATTCAGCTCGTCGATACTGCAGGTATTCGGCATACGAGTGATGAGGTAGAGAAGGTTGGCATTCATAAGGCCAAGAAGGAAATAGCCCACGCAGATCACATTTTTTTGATGGTGGATGCTAGAGATTTTATTGAAAGCGAATTAAAAAAACTAAAAGATGATTGGATTCAAGACTGGTCTTTAAACGAAGTAGATTGGTCGTGGGATAAGGTCACTGTGTTGGTGAATAAAATTGACTTAGGTAGCCAGCAAAGTCGATTGATTGAATCGGCTGGCGTCACAGGGTTGTATATATCTATAAAAGAGCAGGTAGGTATAGACCTCTTAAAAAAGAGAATTAAAACTATATCTGGTCTGACGGATGTTGAATCACCTTATATAGCGAGACGAAGACATTTGGATGCATTAGAACGGACTCATCAATGCGTACAATCTGCGATAGTTGCTTTAAAACAAGGTGGGATGCTGGACTTGGCTGCTGAAGACTTAAAAGAAGCACAAAAGCAATTATCACTAGTGACTGGTAAATTTAGTTCTGATGATCTTCTTGGCGAGATATTCTCTAATTTTTGTATTGGTAAATAAACGCTACCAAATTCTTTTAAGACGTCTTTAAGATTTTTTATTTGATACCCCTTGATCTCTTTCTCTGATAATATGTGAACGCCGTATTTTTTAGTGTGTCCTGTTTCCTGTATGAATTAAGATATACTGTAAAAATTAGGCTTTTGTTTCTGAGTTTAACTGTTTCTTTTTTGATTGTTAATTGATATCAATCTACTTTAGAGTCATTTCATGAGTAAAATGGGTCGATTTGATGTTGTTGTGGTTGGGGGTGGTCATGCGGGTACAGAGGCTGCGCTTGCTGCTGCTCGTGTTGGTGTTAAAACGCTTCTTATTACTCACAATATAGAAACCTTGGGTCAAATGTCTTGTAATCCAGCCATTGGTGGTATCGGTAAGAGTCATCTTGTTAAAGAGGTTGACGCGCTGGGCGGTGCGATGGCTCTTGCAACGGATCTATCGGGTATTCACTTTAGGGTGCTTAATAGGAGAAAAGGTCCGGCGGTACGTGCAACGCGTGCTCAAGCCGATCGGGTTAGGTATAAGCAAGCGATTCGTACCATTTTGGAAAACCAGCCATCTCTTACTATCTTCCAGCAAAATGTCATCGATTTAATACTCCAAGGGGAGAAGGTGGTTGGCGTTAGAACCAGTATGAACTTGGATTTCTATGCATCCACTGTTGTGCTAACAACAGGTACTTTTCTGGGTGGAAAGATTCATATAGGGCTAGAGAATTATGCTGGTGGGCGGGCTGGTGAATCCTCTTCCACGTTGTTAGCTAAACGATTAAGAGAGATGCCTTTTCGGGTCGATCGTTTAAAGACGGGTACACCTCCTCGGATAGATGGCAAGACAGTTGATTTTAGTAAATTGGCTGAACAGCCTGGAGATCAGCCTACACCCTATATGTCTTACTTGGGTGGTGTAGATCAGCATCCAGCACAGGTTACAATCTATATCACTGAAACGAATGAAAAAACCCTTGATATCATACGGTCGGGCCTTGATCGCTCCCCGATGTATACTGGAGTAATAGAAGGGCTTGGGCCTCGTTACTGCCCTTCGATCGAGGATAAGATTGTACGTTTCGCAGATAAGCTATCGCATCAAATATTTGTTGAGCCAGAGGGCTTAGATACTCACGAATTGTACCCTAACGGTATTTCTACTAGTTTGCCTTTTGATGTTCAATTGGATCTGGTGAGGTCTATGAAAGGGTTTGAGCAAGCTAATATTACGCGGCCTGGGTATGCGATTGAATACGATTTTTTTAACCCTAAGGATTTGAAATCAAGCTTAGAGACTAGATTTGTAGAGGGTCTCTTTTTCGCTGGTCAAATCAACGGTACGACAGGTTATGAAGAGGCGGCGGCTCAAGGGTTGGTTGCAGGTCTTAATGCAGCTCGGAAAAGCAAAGACTTAGCACCTTGGTGCCCTGCTAGGGACCAGGCTTATATTGGGGTACTGATAGACGACTTGATCACCTTAGGGACTAACGAGCCTTATCGTATGTTTACTAGTCGAGCGGAATATCGATTATTATTGCGCGAAGACAATGCTGATTTACGAATGACTCCGGTTGGAAAAGAGATGAGTATTGTTTGTGATCAGCGCTGGTCGCGTTTTTGCCAGAAAAAAGAGATGATTGAGGCTGAGGTGGACCGTTTAAGTACTACGTGGGTGCAGCCAGGCTCTGATCAAAGTAAGTCGATTGAGGCTTTTTTGCAGAAGCCGTTAAGCCGAGAGTATTCTTTAATGGATTTGTTGAAGCGTCCGGAGCTGGCCTATCAAGATCTATGTGGCGAGCAGGCTCTGGCTGATCATGAAGTCTGTGAGCAGCTAGAAATTCGTGCAAAATACCAAGGGTACATTGCGCGTCAAGAAGCTGAGATTTTGCGACTGAAACATAATGAGGAAGCATCTTTGCCAGATAACATGGATTATTCTCTTGTTCGAGGTTTGTCCAATGAGGTGCTTCAAAAACTCGCTGATATCAGGCCTCAAACGCTTGGGCAGGCCTCTAGGATCCCGGGTGTAACGCCAGCAGCTGTTTCTCTGCTTTTGGTATACTTGAAAAAGAAAGGTCTAATTTATTCTGATACTCGCAATAGTGAGTCTTGAGTATATTTGTTTGTGATGACTGATCAGTGTTTTCTTGAGGATCTATTGGATAAAGGGTTATCAAAACTTTCCTTTTCGGTGTCGTCGTATCAAAAAAAACAGCTTATTGAGTATCTCAGCTTAGTTGAAAAGTGGAATAAGAAGTGTAATCTGACAGCTGTTAGAAATCCTAGGGATATGGTGATAAAGCACCTTTTGGATGCATTATCAATATTGCCTCATTTAGAGCAAGCGGATACTATCGATTTAGGTAGTGGTATGGGAATTCCTGGGGTGGTGTTAGCGATTGTCTGGCCGGAATCTCAGGTTTACTTGGTTGACTCTAATATTAAAAAAGTTAGATTTTTGCGTCAGGTGAAGCTTGAATTGTCACTTGAAAATGTTGTTGTATTGCATCAACGAGTTGAAGATATTGTTAAAGTAGATAGCGTAGGGAATATTATTTGTAGGGCGTTAGCAAGTTTGGATGTTTTGTTGGCTTGGAGCAAACACTTAATGGATCGTAAGGTCCGGTTTTATGCAATGAAGGGTAAGTATCCAGGGTGTGAGATTGAGGTGATACCTGATGGTTATCAGGTGGTCTCTACAATAGCGATTGAAGTCCCTTTTTTGGAAGATAATTCGCGTCATTTAGTGCAAGTTGTTAAAGAGTAAAGTTGATCTGAAATAAGGGATATCTGGGAGGCTTTTTTGGCAAAAGTTATTGCGGTAGCAAATCAAAAAGGTGGGGTAGGTAAGACTACAACCAGCATTAACTTGTCTGCTGCCTTGGCTGCTTCAAAGCGAAGCGTGTTGGTGATTGACCTTGACCCGCAAGGTAACGCAACGGTAGGTGCTGGCTTGGATAAGTTCAATTTACCAGCATCCGTATACGATGTTTTAATGAATGAGCAAAGTATTGAAAATGCAATTGTTGAGACACCTTTCTCATTTCATGTGCTAGGTGCAAATGATGATTTAACAGCGGCTGAGATTCATCTGTTAGACCTGAGTAAAAAAGAATATAGATTGAGAGACTTGCTTAGATCTATTCAAGACTTGTTTCAATACATTATTATGGATTGTACTCCGTCATTGAATATACTCACTGTGAATGCGCTAGTAGCCGCGGATTCAGTATTGATACCCATGCAATGTGAGTATTATGCATTGGAGGGTTTGGCTGCACTGATTAAAACAATTGAAAATATTCAGCAATATCTAAATCCGAAGCTTAAAATTGATGGGCTGTTGAGAACCATGTTTGATGCTAGAAATGGTCTCAGTAATGATGTTTCCAGGCAGCTGATTGAGCATTTTGAAGGCAAAGTCTATCGTACCGTGATCCCAAGAAATGTTCGAGTTGCTGAAGCCCCTAGCCATGGGGAGCCAATTATTAGTTATGATCCTCGCTCCCGTGGTGCGTTGGCTTACTTGGGGCTGGCTGGAGAGATCATACGTCGTTCGGAAAGAAAGTTGTTGGCTCAGAGGGCGGGGCAACAGAGTAATAATGCTCCAAACCAGGCTGTCGGCTCAAACACATAATCGTTATCATTAGAGGCCAATTATGAATAGAAAAAAAGCAGCGCTTGGTAAAGGCTTGGGTGCGATTATTCAAAAAGGCAGAAAAAACAAAGACGATGATTATTCATCTTTGTTAGATGAGGCGCCTCTAGGGGAGGAGCGACTGCCTGCCGGTGGTGCTCAGAGTGCTCAGTCCGAAGGTCAGACTAAGCATACAGATGGTAGCCTAATACATTTACCTGTTGAGTACTTGCAGAGGGGGCGCTATCAACCTAGGCGTGAAATTGATGCAGAAGCATTGCAAAGCTTAGCGGATTCAATTAAGCAGCAGGGTGTGATGCAGCCAATCGTAGTTCGCAAAATAGAAAATAATCGTTATGAGATCATTGCAGGCGAGCGTAGGTGGAGAGCCAGTCAGTTAGCAAGCCTTGAAAGAGTGCCATGTATATTGAGAGAAGTGGATGATCAGTCCACTGTAGCCTTATCACTGATCGAAAATATCCAACGGGAAGATCTGACGCCCATTGAAGAGGCTATAGCGCTTCAGAGGTTGCAACAAGAGTTTGATTTGACCCACCAGCAAATTGCCGATGCCGTCGGTAAGTCTAGAGCAACCATTAGTAATCTGATTCGGCTCTTAGGTCTTACGGAGGATGTTAAAAAAATGCTTGATTCCGGTGATTTAGAAATGGGTCATGCGAGGGCGCTGCTAACACTTCCTGAGTACAAGCAATCTGTTGCTGCTAAGCAGGTGGTAGCGAAGGAGTTGACTGTTAGGCAAACTGAGAAATTGGTGAAAAAGTTAAGCGCAGAAGAGGGGTGCAGTGATCTTGATGTGAAAAAAAGCGTAATGGTATCGGATCCTGATATTCAACAGTTAGAAAGCCGCTTATCTCTACGCTTAGGTTCAGATGTTAAGATTCAGCATGCTAGTAGTGGAAAGGGTAAGCTGGTTCTAAGATACAACTCATTAGAAGAGCTTGATGGTATACTGGCACATATTCAGTGAGCTTTTCACTTCATAATTTGTAAAAAAACGCGATATTCTAAACTTGTCTATTGAACGCAGCTATCTACTTGATTATACTCTTGCTCGCTTGATCCGATATCAGTATTTTGAATGCAGGTAAATGTTTGCTCATGAAGATCAATAAGCAGCGAAATATCATTTTTATCGATATTTTGCGCTATAACCTGATTTTTAGTGTTGGTATCGTAATGCTCTGGAAGATATTTTTTAGTAGCGTTGCAAACAATCCGGATGAAACCCTTGTGCTTATGTTAGGGTTGCTAATTAGCTTCTTGATTCATTTGTTTTCTGGGCTGCCTTGGATTTTAGAATCCAGCTTTCATGAGTTAAGTAACTGGTTGAGTCGAGTAGGAAGAGCTCAGTTCATAAAGCTGGTTATGGTTTGTTTCTTGGTAGGATTTGTCTATTTGATATTTGATGCCGCTAAAGAACCGAAGGTTGCTTTAGGGTTTTTAATAATGTTTATGTTGTCATATTTAGCCCCAATTTTTTTGGTCAATCTTAAAGTGGCAATAATGAACGGATCAAGTTTAAGCTCCTAAGACATGTTTGTGGTTGGTTAAAGTTGTTTATTCGTTTCTATAGAGATAGCTTTTAAAAGGTGAGTATTTGATATGGCTGCAGATGGTGCAACTGGATATATAAAACACCATTTAACAAATCTTGCATATGGCAAGATAGATGGTGAGTGGAAGTTTGCAGAATCTGCTCAAGAAGCAGCTCAAATGGGTTTTTGGAAATTTAATGTAGACTCGCTAGGTTGGTCAGTGGGTTTGGGCCTTGTGTTTTGTTTTCTATTTAGTAGAGCAGCAAAGAAAGCTTCTGTTGATGCGCCAAGTGGTTTTCAAACGCTTGTAGAGATTATTTTTGACTTTGTAGACAACCAGGTGAAAGATACCTTTCATGGTACGAATAGGTTGATAGCGCCTATGGCCTTAACGATATTCGTTTGGGTTTTTCTGATGAATCTAATGGATTTAATCCCTGTTGATTGGGTGCCAGGTCTCTTTTACTTATTTGGGGTTGAGTATATGAAGATAGTGCCCTCTACAGACCCAAACATAACCTTAGGCATTTCTTTCTCTGTTTTTCTATTGATTATTTTCTACAGTATTAAAGAAAAGGGTGTCGGTGGTTTTGCTGGTGAGTTGGCTTTTAATCCTTTCTCAGCTAAGAACCCTTTAGTTAATCTACTTTTAATCCCTATTAATCTGTTTTTAGAGATCCTTAATCTAATAACAAAGCCAATTTCACTTGGTTTGCGATTGTTTGGTAACATGTACGCCGGAGAAATGATATTTATCCTAATTGCATTATTGCCATTGTATCTTCAGTGGACACTATCGGTTCCCTGGGCAATTTTTCATATTCTGGTGATTACGCTTCAAGCTTATATTTTTATGGTGTTAAGCATTGTTTATTTAAGTATGGCTTGTGAAAAGCACTAGCGCCAGACATATAGTCTTTAGGGTGTTAATTTTAGGGTTTTAAGACAAACAATCAGTTAACTTTTAAATATTAGGAGATAAAATGGAAACAGCACAAGCACTAGTTCTTATTGCTGCAGCTTTCATCATTGGTTTGGCTGCGTTAGGTACAGCTATTGGGTTTGCAATATTGGGTGGGCGTTTGCTCGAAGGTACTGCTAGACAACCAGAAATGGCGCCTTTGCTTCAAGGTAAGATGTTCTTAATGGCAGGTCTATTAGATGCGGTACCAATGATTGGTGTTGGTATTAGTATGTATATGATATTTGTGTTAGCTGCGTAGACTATTTTTCCAATAGTCTTGACAGCTATTCGTTAGGACCCATGTTTAAAGATTATTTAGGGTAAACTATGGATATTAACGCTACGATCATAGGGCAAGCAATCTCATTTTTCATATTCGTAACCTTTTGTATGAAATATGTTTGGCCACCGTTGAGAACTGCAATGGTGGACCGGGAAAAGAAAATTGCTCAAGGCCTACAAAATGCGGAGCAAGCTGAGAAGTCTCTTTCAGATGCTAATGTAAAGGTGCAAGAAACCCTTAAGCAAGCAAAGATCCAAGCTGCTGAACTCATCGAGCAAGCAAACAAAAGAGCAAACCAGCTAATAGATGAGGCCAAGGAGCAAGCTAAAGAAGAAGGGCTGCGAATTAAAGACCAGGCCCAGACAGAGATTCAACAAGAGTTGAATCGAGCTAAAGAAAGCTTGAAGGAACAAGTTTCTGATTTAGCAATTAGAGGCGCTGAAAAAATACTCAGGGCAGATGTAGATAAGAGCAAGCATAAAGATATGCTTAACCAGTTAGCTACTGAGCTGTGAAAGCTCCCTATTTATGTAAAGAAAACTTACTATGGCTGAACTAAGTACTTTAGCAAGACCTTATGCAAAAGCTGTTTTTGAATACGCAAAAGCAAAAGGTGCTTTAAACGAATGGGCAGATTTTTTATATGCCCTCAGATGTATTGTTTCCAATGATAAAATAGGTGGCCACCTACTTGATCCAAATGTGAAATCTGAAGCACGAATCTCTTTACTAATTGACTTAGCCAGTCAGTGGAAGGTGAATGAATCAGAGAATTTTCTTAGGCTATTAGATGTTAATAATAGAATCATGCTTATTCCAACGATTGAGCAGATATTTAATACATTTAAATCAGATGAAGAAAATACGCTTCGAGCGATCGTAAGTACTGCCTATGAAATGGATGAATCAGATAAATTGAACTTTGAAACTAGTCTTAAAAAGCGCTTTAACCAGAGCTTTGAAGTAACTTACAAAGTCCAAAAAGAATTGATCGGTGGCGTCCTGATTAATGTGAATGATCGCATTATAGATGCATCGCTACTCGGAAAACTAAACAAACTAAATGACTCATTACGCGCATAAATGGGGATAGCAATATGCAGCAACTCAACCCGGCTGAAATCAGTGAAATTATTAAGCAGAGAATTGACAGCCTAGATGTCCGATCGGAAGAAAAAAGCGAAGGTACTATAGTTAGTGTCTCCGATGGTATTGTAAGAATACATGGTTTGTCTGATGTCATGTATGGGGAAATGATAGAATTTGACGGTAATGTATTTGGTTTAGCGTTAAATTTAGAAAGGGACTCGGTAGGTGCAGTTATACTGGGTGACTACCTTGGTCTAGCTGAAGGCCAAAAATGTCGTTGCACAAGAAGAATTCTTGAGGTTCCTGTCGGGCCTAGCTTATTGGGGAGAGTTGTTGATGCACTAGGTAGGCCAATCGATGAAAATGGTGCAATAGAGACAGAGGTTACCTATCCAGTGGAGCAGGTGGCCCCTGGTGTTATCACGCGTAAGTCTGTTGACCAGCCAGTACAAACCGGTCTCAAAGCGATTGATGCTATGGTACCAATAGGGCGTGGTCAGCGTGAGCTGATCATAGGCGATCGTCAAATTGGTAAAACTGCTGTTGCAATAGATGCAATTATTAACCAGAAAGGCACTGGCATTAAATGTATCTATGTTGCTGTTGGTCAAAAACAGTCATCTATAGCGAACGTAGTTAGAAAGCTAAGTGAACATGGTGCGATGGATCATACCATTGTAGTTGCTGCATCAGCGTCTGACCCGGCATCTATGCAGTACTTAGCACCTTTTGCCGGCTGTGCCATGGGTGAGTATTTCAGAGATCGAGGTGAAGATGCACTAATCATTTATGATGATTTGACAAAGCAAGCTTGGGCTTATCGCCAAATTTCACTTCTCTTGAAGCGACCTCCTGGGCGGGAAGCTTACCCTGGTGATGTTTTTTACCTACATTCCAGATTGCTAGAAAGAGCTGCAAGGGTTAATGAGGAGTATGTAGAGAAGTTTACTAACGGGGAAGTGAAGGGGAAGACAGGCTCATTGACTGCCCTTCCTATCATTGAAACCCAAGCCGGCGACGTATCTGCTTTCGTACCAACGAATGTTATTTCCATTACAGATGGTCAGATATTTCTTGAAACTAGTTTGTTTAATGCTGGAATTAGGCCGGCTATTAATGCGGGCCTCTCAGTTTCTCGTGTTGGTGGTGCTGCTCAAACCAAGATTATTAAAAAACTAGGTGGGGGCGTCCGGTTAGCTTTAGCTCAATATCGTGAGCTGGCTGCATTTGCTCAATTCGCTTCTGACTTAGACGAGACTACGCGGAAACAACTTGAGCACGGTCAGAGAGTGACTGAGCTAATGAAGCAGAAACAGTATTCGCCATTGAGCGTTGCTGAAATGGCTGTTTCACTTTATGTAGCGAACGAAGGTTACTTGGAAGATATAGAGTTATCAAATATTAGTTCCTTCGAGTTGGCTTTGTTAGCCTATATGAACTCTGAGCACAAGGCATTAATGGACCAGGTGAATTCAAAACCAGACTGGAATGATGAAATAAAATCTGAGTTTAAAGCTGCTGTTGAAAGGTTTAAAGCTACACAAACTTGGTAGTGTACTTTGAAGCTATTGTTAGTTACACCATTAATATAAGGCTTAGGAAAGATTTATGTCTGGCGCTAAAGAGATTAGAAATAAAATTTCTAGTGTAAAAAGTACACAAAAAATAACGCGTGCCATGGAGTTGGTTGCTGCGAGTAAGATGAAAAAAGCGCAAGACCGCATGAAACTGTCTAAGCCATATGCGCAAAAAATCAGGCAAGTCATCAGCCATTTAGCTAGTTCCAACACCGAATACAAGCATGTATTTATGGTTCAGAGAGAAGTAAAAAGGGTTGGAATCATAGTTGTTTCTACTGATAGAGGATTATGTGGAGGCTTAAACATCAATTGTTTTAAAAAAGCAATTGGCTTAAGTAAAGAGTGGAATGATAAAGGAGTAGAGACTGACCTCTGCTTGGTGGGTAATAAGGCATTAGGATTTTTTAAGTCAGTTGGTGGTAATGTCGTTGCTGCGGTAAATGGCCTCGGTGATGCACCACAGTTGCAAGATTTGATTGGTTCTGTAAAAGTTATGTTGGAATCCTTCGAACAAGGAAAGATTGATAAATTATTTATCGTTCATAATGAATTTATTAACACCATGACCCAGAGTCCAGAATCTCAACAACTATTGCCACTTTTACCAGAAGAAGACAAATCTTACCAACACCATTGGGATTACATATACGAGCCAGATGCTAAAGAGTTGATGGACGCGTTAATTATGAGATTTGTGGAATCTCAAGTGTATCAAGGTGTCATTGAAAATAATGCTTGTGAACAAGCAGCTCGGATGGTTGCGATGAAAGCAGCTACTGATAATGCTGGTAATATGATCAAAGACCTGCAGCTTGTTTATAACAAGGCTAGACAGGCTTCAATTACTCAGGAACTCGCAGAAATTGTTGGTGGCGCTAGTGCCGTTTAGAGCAAAAGAGTTGAATCGATTATTTAAAAAAAGAGGGCATAAAAAATGAGTAGCGGACGTATCGTGCAGATTATTGGTGCCGTGATTGATGTCGAATTTGGGGGCGAGTTCGTACCCAAGGTATACGACGCTTTGAAAGTGGCAAATGCTGACACCACCCTAGAGGTACAACAACAGCTTGGAGATGGTGTTGTCCGAACGATTGCAATGGGTAGTACTGAAGGCCTAAGCCGAGGGCTGGAAGTGACCAATACAAATGAACCCATTAAAGTGCCGGTAGGTAAAGAGACGCTTGGCCGTATTATGGATGTATTAGGTAACCCTATTGATGAAAAAGGGCCTATTGGTGAAAAAGCTCAGCTACCTATCCATAGGAAGGCGCCCAGTTATGCAGATCAAGCTGCTACAAATGAATTATTAGAAACTGGTATAAAAGTAATTGATTTGATATGTCCATTTGCAAAGGGTGGTAAAGTAGGTCTATTTGGCGGTGCAGGTGTTGGTAAAACCGTTAATATGATGGAGCTAATTCGTAATATTGCGATAGAGCATAGTGGTTACTCAGTATTCGCAGGGGTAGGAGAGAGGACTCGTGAAGGTAACGACTTCTACCACGAGATGAAGGACTCTAACGTATTAGATAAAGTATCCCTAGTATACGGCCAGATGAATGAGCCACCAGGAAACAGACTTCGTGTCGCACTGACTGGTTTAACGATGGCTGAACAGTTTAGGGACGAGGGCAGAGATGTACTACTCTTCGTTGATAATATCTATCGGTATACGTTAGCAGGTACTGAAGTATCTGCACTCTTGGGTCGTATGCCCTCAGCTGTTGGTTATCAGCCAACTCTGGCTGAAGAAATGGGTGTGTTACAAGAGCGTATCACTTCAACAAAGACAGGTTCTATTACATCTATTCAAGCGGTTTATGTACCCGCTGATGATTTAACCGATCCAAGTCCAGCTACTACATTTGCTCACTTGGATGCTACGGTTGTATTGTCACGTCAAATTGCTGAGCTTGGTATATACCCAGCCGTTGATCCACTTGATTCAACTTCAAGACAACTTGATCCGCTTGTCGTTGGTCAAGACCATTATGAGGTAGCACGTGGTG
>JAYPYM010000066.1:17956-18439 GCA_038135915.1 Gammaproteobacteria bacterium | reverse complement strand
TGCTGTTCACCGTTTGAATCATATAAGCCTAGCTTTTCATAATTTGGGTCTGAAGTTGAAATTGCATGATTCAAGGAGAGGATATAACTTTCTAGCGTATTATAGCAGATATGCATTTCTGATTGAGCGCTGTTCTGATAGCCTATACTACTCATACGCAGTGAGGTGCCTTTTGGTGCACATAGGGTTGACTTCCCTAGTTTGGAGAGTGCTGAATTTGGCGTGCTGATAAAGCTTTGGTCTAATGCAGTTGAATTACCGAATAGTAAAAGAGGTAGCCAGCCAAACCTTTGAGCGTTTCTAATCAGAGAAAAATAGGATTCGGATATGTAGGGCTGCAGCGTCCCTGAGTGTTTATTTAGATCTTTGTATCTCTCCCAAAAACTAGCTGGTAGAGAGAAGTTATAATGTATGCCTGCAATCGTTTGCATTTTTCTGCCGTATCGAACATCTAACCCTTTTCGGTAAAGGGATTTCATGCGG
>JAYPYM010000066.1:14316-17946 GCA_038135915.1 Gammaproteobacteria bacterium | reverse complement strand
GACGTCCCATATTTGGCGATAGGAATATCTTTATTATTACCTAGTTTGCAAGGGAAGGAGTTAGCCCACAAGTATTCATTATCTAGGTTTCGATAAACAAAAGCGTGTGTGTTTCTCAGAGCTGTTAGCGCAGACTCCACTGTTTGGTGCGTTTTTGTAATTAATTCTAGTAATGCTTCTGAGTAGTCGGTCGTGATTGTATTGTGAGTGAGTGCAGAGCCAAGTGAATAAGGATGGTCATTGCGAGATAACTCACCTAATTGAGTTATTCTAATGCTTTCTTTCTCAATGCCTCGTTTTATTCCCGTTAGTAGTGTGCGGTTTTCTTTTTGCTCTAACCAGGCCAATCTACTTTCAAAAGTGTTAGGCACGTTTACAAGACCCTTAGTGCTTATTATCTTTGTTCATGGCGTTAGCAAAAAGGTCTGCAAATGTGCCAGTTTTTCCGGGAGGAAGAGCTGGCTTTGCACCTTTTTTATCAAAAGCAGTGCCAGATTTTTCTTTGGTTTTTTTCTTAGTTTGCTGTTTTGCTTTTGGTGGCGGGTTTTTCTTTTCAGGTTTTATCTTATTTCGAGATGGTTTGCTAATGTCTTGTTTTGCTTCTTCATTTAGTTTCATGGTCAAGCTAATTCTTTTTAAGGATTGGTCTACCTCTAATACCTTGACCTTAACGATATCTCCTGCTTTCACTATTTGGTGTGGGTCTTTGACAAAATTTGATGACAGCGCTGATATGTGAACTAAGCCATCTTGGTGAACACCAACGTTTACGAATGCGCCGAAGTTAGTTACGTTAGAGATAACGCCCTCTAAAATCATGCCTGACTTTAGGTCATCTATGGTGTTTACATCACTGGAAAAATTGGCTGTTTTAAATTCTGGTCTTGGATCGCGCCCTGGTTTCTCTAGCTCAGTTAATATGTCCTTAATAGTTGGCAGTCCAAACTGTTCGTTGGCGAACTCCTCAGGACTGATTTTAGCGAGAAATTGACTGTCGCCAATTATTAAGTCTAGTGCTTTATTGTATTTTTCAGCAATGGACTCAACGAGTTTATATGATTCTGGGTGTACACCTGATTGGTCAAGTGGGTGATCGCCATTCTTTAAGCGCAAGAACCCTGCGGCTTGTTCAAAGGTTTTGTTGCCAAAACGCGGTATCTTCTTCAGAGCTTCACGATTTTTAAATCGCCCATGCTTATCGCGATAATTAACAATATTGCCAGCAATGGTTGTGTTCAATCCTGAGATTCTAGACAATAAAGCAACTGACGCAGTGTTGACATCTACGCCGACTGAGTTTACACAGTCCTCGACAACGGTATCTAGGTTGCGAGATAGTTTTCTTTGATTGACGTCGTGTTGGTACTGGCCCACGCCGATGGACTTTGGCTCAATTTTAACGAGTTCTGCTAAGGGGTCCTGCAGTCTTCTAGCAATAGAAACCGCGCCGCGGAATGATACATCAAGGTCGGGAAATTCCTTTGCAGCGTACGCAGATGCCGAATATACAGAGGCGCCGGCCTCGCTCACCACTACGCCTTGGTAACCCCAATCAGGATATTTAGCTTTTAGCTCTTTAACTAGGTTTTCTGTCTCTCGAGATGCTGTTCCATTGCCAATACTGATGAGTTTAATGTTGTGGGTTTGGCAAAGCTTATTAAGGGTTTCTATAGAAGCGTCCCATTCATTTTTTGGCGCGTGTGGGAAAATGGTGGTATGGCTTAACAGCTTGCCCGTGTCATCTACCGCGGCAACTTTTACGCCAGTTCTTAAACCTGGGTCGAGGCCCAGTGTGTTTTTTTCACCAGCGGGTGCGCTCATGAGAAGGTTGGATAAGTTTTGGGCAAACACCTTAATGCTTTCTGTGTCTGCCAGCTCTTTTATCTCGCTGAGCAACTCGTTCTGTAGTTGGTTTTGGAGTTTTACTTTCCAAGTCCAAGTAAAGACCTCGGAGAGCCACTTGTCTGCGGCTCGATCTTGATGAGTCCAATCATTGAATGCTTGGATTTTTAGTATGGCAGGGTGAGAAGTTTGTTCGTCCTCAAGCAGTATATCAATGGATACATCCAGTATGTTGGACTTTCTTCCCCTAAAAATAGCAAGCGCACGGTGCGATGGTATTTTAATCCTGAAATTTAGCGCCATCCTTTTCTTTGTCTTTTTTAACTTTTGAAATAATATAGCCTTCAGACCTAATGAAGTTACGGAGCTCGGAGACAAGTTCGGTCATCTCACTAAAACGCTCAGTTAAAATTGCTTTCGCGCCATCTAAAGCAGCTTGTGAATCGGGTACGTTTTTATCTGTATTAATATATTTCCGGGCTTCTATTTCAGGGTTAAGACTGGGGTTGCTTAAGAGTTCATCTGCTAAAGGTTGTAGCCCGGCTTGGATAGCAGTTTTACCTTTCGATTTTCTTTTTGGCCTGAAGGGAAGGTATAAATCTTCTAGTTGTTGCTTGGTATTTGCGGCTAAAATTTGTTGTCTTAATTTATCTGATAGCTGGTCTTGAGATTCAATTGATTTAAGAATAGTAGCTCGGCGTTCGTCAAGCCCCCTATAATAAGTCAGCTTTTCTTCGAGTTGCCTGAGTTGAGTATCGTCAAGCCCACCGGTTGCTTCTTTCCTATAACGGGCAATAAATGGGACGCTGGCTCCTGAGTCTAACAGCTCGATTGCAGATACCACTTGCTTGGGTTGAGCTTTTAGTTCTTTAGCGAGAGTATTTTCGATAGACATTCTGGTTCCCAAAATTAACTGACATTGATTGCTGGCATAGTACCTATATTTGCAGCATTTTTGAATCGCTGCATAGAATCATAGTGCTAGCTTTGACCGAGCTTTTTCAAAGATAACAAACGAAAAGGATCGTACATAAAATCAATTGGAGTGTCTATGACAATTCCCGGATAGAAAAAGAAGTTTTTCAACCAGAAGCAAGCCTAAGCGGCTATTTCTAGCTGGTTGGCGGACTTGTTTTAGCCGATATGATCGTTGGCCCAGTTGACGGCCTGTAAGCGATTCGAGGCGTTGATTTTCTTAAATATATTGTAGACGTGAGTTTTTACAGTATGCGGGCTCAGGTTCAGAGACTCAGCTATTTCAACGTTTCTGGCGCCAGTGCTCATGACTTTGAGAATCTCTATCTCTCGTTCTGTGAGCTTGTCGATTAGGTCGTCCGAAGGTTGGTAGTTAAGTCTTGCTTTTCGAACAAACTTGCTGACCAGCTTTCTAGGTAACCAGATTTCGCCATTCAAGATAGCATAAATGCCTTTGAGTAATTGGGTTTGGTCAATGCTGGAGAGAAATGCGCCACTAAGCTGCGGCCAGGAAGCAAATTCCTCTAGCTTGCTATTATTGGGTAAATTGAATAGCGCTGCTTGAAACTCGCTGCAGTTTTTAGCGTATTTTCTGAGCAGCTCAATGGTGCGTTTAATTTCAACCCCTCTATAGTCCACAAGCACCAAGAGTTTTGGGTTTGATTCCTTAGATGCTGGGAATAGGTCGTTAAACTCTTCTGGCTTAGCAAGTACTACAACGTCTAAATTTGGGGCTTCTGATTTAAAAAGATCGGAAAGCAGGTCGTTCTGAAGTCTGTGATGGCTAATGATTACTAATTGGGTGTCGTAGTG
>JAYPYM010000066.1:13587-14282 GCA_038135915.1 Gammaproteobacteria bacterium | reverse complement strand
TCGTTATCCACTGGCTTGAGGTTGGCGTAATGTCGGTGGTCAAAGTTTTCTGGGTTTAGATTCAGGTTACTTTGATCGCCGTCTGGTCGACCGATTCGGTGAGTTTCGCTAACTTTTTCCATAAGGCAAATCCTGTTTTTGCTACTAATCGACATGGATGAAACTTAACCCATCGATTCTACATTATTCGTACTTATTATTGATCCATGCATTAAAAAAGAGCACTAGCCCCAAGCAGTTTAACAGAGTGCTTGAGTCTAGAGCCTAACACCTTTTTATTTATGCATCAATGTCCTCTTTCGTTTGTCAAGTAGAAATGACTATTGCTCAGATTTGCCTAAACAGGTCTTTTGGATGGAATAGCCGGCTTTTGTTCTGTTGTTTAGTGTTAATTTAGTATGCTTGGGATATTGGTATCTCTTTTGTAACGCGTAGAGGTGTCTCTCTTGCAAACTTACTCTAGCATGGTTAATCTTGGTCGCTAGTTAGGGCCTAGAACCATAGGCGTTGGGTTTATATTTTCTTTAAAATTAGGAGCAGCTCTGCGCTAAGCGTAGTAAAATTGCCTTCGAAATTGGTTTTTCCAAAGAATTTGATTTAATAAATGAAGATGTCACCAAATGAAAAGGCTGCGGTGAGCGGCTTGGCTTTTTTGTTCAGTATACGCATGCTGGGCCTATTCATGGTCTTGCCGA
>JAYPYM010000066.1:0-13577 GCA_038135915.1 Gammaproteobacteria bacterium | reverse complement strand
GTCCTTAGTAGGCTCAACGCATGTACTGATTGGCTTAGCTGTTGGTATTTATGGTTTGTCTCAAGCATTATTTCAAATTCCCTTCGGGTGGCTGTCGGATCAGATTGGAAGAAAGCCTGTTATCTTTGTCGGCCTAGGCCTCTTCATTTTAGGTAGTTGGATAGCTGCAGTAAGCGAGCATGTGATCTGGTTGATTGTAGGCCGTGCTTTGCAGGGGGTTGGCGCAGTTGCTAGCACAATAATGGCGCTGCTCACTGATTTAACAAGAGAACAAAATCGAAGTAAAGCTATGGGTATTCTGGGTGGGAGCATTGGACTCTCATTTGCGTTAGCGCTTGTATTAGGCCCAGTGCTCGCGAATTGGCTTGGTTTATCTGGCGTTTTTTATGTTATTGCTGTGTTGGGCATATTGGGCATACTCATCTGCAAGTTTTTTGTGCCCAATCCTGCTAAAGCTCGTAGGCATCGAGAAGTGCAGCCAGTTTTAACCGATTTGAAGCAAGCGATTTCAAACATAGCGCTTCTCAGGATTAATTTGGGTATTTTTGTGTTACATGCAGCGATGTCTGCTTTCTTCTTGGTCATACCTTTAACGCTGACCAATACAATGGATATAGATGTTGGTAGGCATTGGACAATTTATTTACCAGTATTAGGTGTATCTTTTCTATTTATGATTCCCCTTATTCTCATTGCTGAGAAGTTTCGACAAATTCATTTGGTTGTCCTGGGAATGATTGGCTTGTTGCTTGTCAGTCAATTTATTTTAGTGCTGCAACCCATATCAGTTATCACATTAGTATTATCTGTATTTATCTACTTTATCGGCTTTAATACGCTTGAAGCTTTGTTGCCCTCTATGTTGAGTAAGTTAGCCCCAGCTGGCATGCGTGGAACTTGTATGGGAGTCTACTCAACTTGTCAGTTTTTGGGTGCTTTTGTAGGTGGTGTGGCTGCAGGGTTCTTACTAGAAGCCTATGGCATGGTTGGTGTTTTTATAGCGCTAATCGTTGCTTTTGGTGCGTGGATGCTAGTTGCTGCTCGTATGGGTGCGCCAATCTTTCATAAGTCGATGGTCATTTCGTTAGATCATCATGAAGTAACGAATAATAATACTACAGAGAATGGCTCTGGTCTAATATACGAAGGTTTGGAAGATGTCATTGGTCAACAGCCTGGTGTGACCGAAGTCGTTTTATTCCCTGAGGATAGGGTTGTACACCTAAAAGTTGACCCAAAGAGATTTAAGAGAGAATCCCTTGCCGATATTGAACATTTATGTTTCGATTAACCGGTTAAACCTCAAATGATTTTGTGGCAACCAGAAATCATTAGTTTCGTATGTCGATAGGTCATTAAACCAAATATCCACTATTGGCATATTATCCGAGGCTAATATGTGAATGCTTAATACAGGGAGTCGCGATGAAACATATCGATCAGATGATACATGCACAATGGTTATTACCCATGGATGTTCATCCAGGGTTGGCTGATAAACCCGCTGAAACGCTTTTTTATAAAGATCACTCTATTGCAGTTGATCAAGGCGTTATTGTAGACATACTCCCTACTTTAGAGGCAAGTAAGCGATATATTGCTAAATTCGAGTGTGCTAAAAGCAACCATTTGTTGATGCCTGGCTTGATTAACGCTCACACACATGCTGCTATGACCCTGCTTAGAGGGTATGCGGATGATTTGCCGCTAATGACTTGGTTGCAAGACCATATATGGCCTGCAGAGGCCAAATGGGTCTCTGGTGAATTTGTTGGGGTCGGAACAGAGCTTGCGTTTGTTGAGGCTTTACTGGGTGGTACCACTTGTTTTAATGACATGTACTTCTTCCCAGAGGTTGCTATAGAAAAGGCACAAAATATGGGGTTTAGGCTGAATGTCAGTGCGCCAATTTTAGATTTTCCCTCGCCTTGGGCAGCTAGTGCTCAAGAGTATTTGGAAAAAACACTTGGTTTGCTTACTGATCATGATGGTGAGCCTTTGATTTCCATCGGCTTTGGCCCTCATGCACCTTATACCGTTTCGGACTCTGTGCTTGAAACGGTCGCAGATCAGGCAAGTCAGAAAAATACTTGGATTCATATGCATGTACACGAGACTGAATCTGAAGTGTCTGAGTCGATTAAGCAATATGGTGTATCGCCTTTGCAGAGGTTAAAGAAGCTTGGTTTGTTGTCTGAGCGTTTTCAAGCTGTACACATGACCCAGCTATCGGATGAAGATTTGGCGCTCGTTAAAGACACTGGCTTGCACTTAGTTCATTGTCCAGAATCGAATATGAAGCTCGCCAGTGGTTTCTGCCCTATCGCTAAGCTATTGAAGCAGGGTACCAATATTTGTATCGGTACTGATGGTGCGGCGAGTAATAATGATCTTGATATGTTTTCGGAAATTCGTACTGCAGCACTGCTTGCGAAGGTGGCCTCAGGTGATGCATCAGCTTATAATGCCTACCAGGCGTTGTATTCTGCCACAATGGGTGCGGCACAATGTTTTAATATGCAAGACAAGGTGGGTAGTCTTACTGTCGGTAAAGAAGCAGATGTGATTGCAATAGATTTCTCAGACTGGTCTTGTCGTCCCTTGTTTAGCCCTATTTCCCATCTTGTTTATGCGATCAACTCGCGTCAGGTGAGTGATGTTTGGGTAAGGGGCCGTCATCTGGTTCGAGATAGGTCTCTGGTAGGCCACGATATGACCGGTTTAAACAGGTCTGTGACAGAGTTTCAAAGTAAAATGACAGGTTAGCGGTTTAGAGAGCAAGCAATGAGTAATGTCAGCGAAGCGGAAATAGAAAAGTTTAAAAGGTATGCGTCTAGGTGGTGGGATCCAGAGGGCGATCTTTGGACCTTGCATGCGATAAACCCTCTTAGACTTTCTTTTGTCGATTCACATGTAAATGTAGCACAACTCAGGGTGTTAGATGTTGGTTGTGGTGGTGGTATACTCAGTGAGGCACTGTCAAAGCGAGGCGCTGATGTTGTTGGGATTGATTTAAGCCCTGAGCTCATTGAAACCGCTAAAATGCATGCATTGGAAACGAGCAGTTCGGCCGAATATATGGTGACCTCTGTTGAAGCGCTTGAAGAACAAGAGCAGGGAAAGTTTGATGTGGTGACTTGTATGGAGATGCTCGAGCATGTCCCTGACCCCTATGAAATTATTCGTGCCTGTGCTCAATTAGTGAAACCGAATGGATGGCTTTTTTTTTCCACTTTAAATAGAAACCCTAAGTCTTTTGTTCAGGGAATTCTTGGTGCGGAGTATGTACTAAAGCTAGTCCCCCGTGGCACACATAGCTATAGTCAGTTTATTAAACCCTCCGAATTGGTCGGCTGGTGCAGAGATTTTAACTTGCAGCCAAAACAGTTACAGGGTTTGAGTTATAATTTAATTAACAAAAGTTTTTTTCTTACGCCTAACATTGATGTTAATTATTTACTAAGCTTGCAAAAAACTATTTAGCCTGAATAAAGTTTAATTTTACATAATAGAGGTGTAGGTGTGAGTCTGCTCAAAGGGCCTTTCTCTGGGAAGAAGGCAATATTTTTTGACTTAGATGGTACCCTGGTAGATACGGCGCCTGACTTCGTGGATATTATTAATCTAATGCGTACGGAGCGTGGATTAGCAGTATTGCCTTACGATGCCATTCGAAACCAGGTTTCCAATGGAGCTGCTGGTCTCGTTAAAGCTTGCTTGAATGTCATGCCTGAGCAAGAAAACTTTGAGCCTCTGCGAGAAGAGTTGCTAAACCGCTATGATAAAAGCGTCGGTAATGCAGCTGTTTTTTTTGACGGAGGAGCCGAGATATTAAAAGCATTGGAAAACGCATCTGTTTTATGGGGAATCGTCACCAATAAGCCGGAACGTTTTACAACACCTTTATTGAATCGTTTAATGCTGCATAGTAAAAAAACATCCGAAGTCTCATCGGTAACGATTTGCCCTGATCATGTTAAGCAAAGAAAACCACACCCTGAATCATTGCTGTTGGCAGCCCAGCGTGTTTGTGTTTCACCAGAAGAATGTGTCTATGTGGGTGATCATATACGTGACATACAGGCAGGTAATGCAGCGCAAATGCTAACGGTTGGTATTGCAAATGGATATGTCAGTGCAGAGGATAACCCAGCAGATTGGCCTGCTGATTTTATTGTGCCTGATTTTTGTGACCTTAAACAATTGATGTTTTCAGAGTAATTTCTCATGCTAAAAAAAATCACGTCTGAGTCTGTTCCTAATGATTTGTCTAAAACAGATCTTTTAGTTGATAGAAAAATTCTTGTGACCGGAGCAGGTACTGGTATCGGTAAAGAGCTGGCACTCAGTTGTGCAAAGCAGGGCGGTTCCGTGATTTTATTGGATAGCAATGAAAAGCTATTAGAGCAGGCCTATGATCAGGTGGATAAAGTAAGCTCGAATAAGGCTAAACCGCTTATGATACCATTTGATTTGACGGAAATATCAGAACCTTTTGCAAATGAAATTTTTGATGCGGTGCGCAAGGAGTATGGCGCTTTAGATGCGCTTGTTAATAACGCTGCTATTTTAGGTGAGCTAAGGATGTTGAAGCAATACCCTGTAGATTTATGGCAAAAAGTAATGAAGGTGAATTTGGAGGCCCCATTTGTTCTGTCCAAAGCCTGCCTTCCATTACTCTCTGAATCAGATGATGCAAACCTGATCTTTACTTCTTCTTCAGTAGCAACTTTGCCACAAGCTTACTGGGGGGCGTATGCAGTTTCGAAGGGCGGTATCGAGTCTCTGGCAGAAGTATGGGCGGCTGAGCTAGAGCAGTCTAATGTAAAAGTGAAAGTGGTTAACCCTGGGCCGGTTAGAACAAAGCTGAGAATGGAAGCTTTCCCAGCAGAAGACCCCAATACAGTCCGATTGGCGTCAGAACTGATGCCGGCTTATACATTTTTGTTATCAAAAGAAAGCCGGGATATGAGTGCTATTATACTGGATCTTACGTCCTAAGCTTAAATACCTAAGCAATCAGCTTCAATCTAATGATTTTTTCTTAAATTATTGAAAAGCAAAAAAAATCACCTGGAATCCGATTATGGATTTCCCATTTAGTCTACTATTAACTTAAAAAATGGGAATCGTAGCTTTTTTATTTGAAGGCGTGGGTTTTTATATGACGATTTCAAGTTAAACAGCCCTTAAATGGCACACTGGTTGCATTCTTAATGGGTAAGGATGTAGCAAGAGATATAACTTAGTTTTTTAAGTTCTTGCGACACTTGAGTTTGGTTCCTCAATTCGGAGTGCGTAGAGGGCAAGTTTTTATGCAGAAAATTAACGTTGCATTTAATGCAAAAGATAGCTTGGATATTAATGGTCAGGTTGAGTTTGAGTCTCTGCAAGGCAAGCTTTATGTTGCCTTACAGACATCTATGGATATGTATACTTTGCTAAACATATTCAAGATGTATGCACAAGAAAAAATTCATTTCGATTCCCTGAGCTTAGCCAATGTGAATGAAAAGGTTGATATCCAAATAGGTGAAACCCAGAAGCATACGTCGACGTTTCTGATTGAAACCCAGGGTCAAAATATTGGTGCTTTAAACTTTTCTCGGCAAGAACCCTTTTCTGATCAAGAGCAGAAACTCTTAAGTGTTTTGATTAAACCTTTAGCTTTTCCGTTGCGTCATGCTTTGGAATACAAAAGGGCTGTTCACACATCACTTACGGACGCCCTGACCGGTGTTGGCAATCGGGCAGCTATGGAATTGGCCATGGAAGCTGCTTGGGTCACAGCTCAGCGGTATAACCAAGATTTTTCTATATTACTGATTGATTTAGATCACTTCAAACAAGTGAATGATCAGTATGGGCATTTGGCTGGCGATAAAGTATTGAAAACTGTAGCCACTATGATTAAACAAACCATACGTGGTGCTGATCAGGTATTTCGATTTGGTGGAGAGGAGTTCCTTGTGATTTTGCCAAATACTGATGTATTGGGTGGGTTTATTATTGGTGAGCGTATTCGAAGTCAAATAGGTGGGATAGATTGTCTATGCAATCGGGAGTTTATTCGGGTCACCACTAGTGTCGGCTTAGCATCTATGCAAGATGGCGAAAGCTATCAAGCTATTTTAGATCGGTGTGATCGTGCATTATATCGAGCCAAATCATCAGGTAGAAATTGTGTTTGTAGTGGGTGATTAGGTTCCCTTAGCCTATAATATTTGATGAGAATAATTGTTTTCATTCAAATGTGTATAGGTTTTCATGTCAAAAGGGTTGAGCAATTCGGCGTTTACGGAAAGTGGTATTGACCGAGTAGCGCTCATTGACATTAAAAAGCGTTTTTTAGAAATAAATGATGGGCGCATTTCCCGAGCTTTACAGGGCTTAAATGACCATCAGCGAGCTTTTCTGCAAATTGTACCTATTTTTCTGCATGTGAATCACCCCTTATTACCAGGCTATGTATCGGCTGATACACCTTGTGGTATTGCACAATTTGAACCATCCAATATTAATATTCGAGCTTTGAAAAACGTTGTTAAAAGCTATGAGTATCGTCGTAATAGGGAAGAGGGGTTTTATTTAGAAAGCCTTTTTTTGATGGGTAGCACAGGCACAGTGGCCCATTCTGGTGGTAGTGATATGGACTTTTGGGTCTGCCATCGTAGTGATTTGAGTCCCAAAATGCTAAAAGCTTTAAGGTCTAAATTAGACTTAATTCAAGTTTGGGCTGAAAAGCTGAGTCTGGAAGTTTATTTTTTTACCATGGATGCTGAAAAGTTTAAAGCAGGCGAGCATTCAGCAGAAGTTGGTGAAGAAGACTGTGGCAGTGCTCAAAGATTTTTACTCTTAGATGAGTTTTATCGAAGTAATTTACTGATTGCTGGGAAATACCCGTTATGGTGGATGGTTCCGCCGGAGCATGAAGTTGATTACGATACTTATGCGAATTGGTTGACGAGTCGTCGTTTTATTAATGAAGACGAAGTGATTGACTTTGGTGGTATTCCGAAAATTCCAGCAGGTGAATTTTTTGGAGCGGGTCTCTGGCAGCTCTACAAAGCGATAGATTCTCCTTTTAAGTCTGTTCTGAAAATTATTTTAACTGAGACCTATGCGCAAGAGTACCCTAATGTTTCACCAATCAGTATGATCTTTAAAGAAGCCGTTCATCAAGGTTTAACTTCTTTGGATCAATTGGATCCTTACTTAATGGTTTATCGAAAAATAGAGAGTTATCTCAAAAAAAATAAATCATTAGAAAGGTTGGACTTGGTTCGCCGGTGTTTTTACTTGAAAGTCAATGCTCAGGCGTCAAAGGAAATACTAGATGAGCAAAAACATTGGCGTAGAGCGAGCATACAGCGCTTAGCTGAAGGCTGGGGTTGGAATAGAGATCATATGGCTCGACTAGATGCCCGTCGTCAATGGAAAACACAGCAAGTGATCTCAGAACGAAAATCCTTGGTGAATGAATTAAATTTGTCGTACCGTTTTCTTACGAATTTCGCTCGACAGTATAAAAAAGACATTCTTATTAATCAGCAGGATTTGAGTTTGATTGGTAGGAAGCTACATGCTGCATTTGAGAGAAAAAAGGGAAAGATTGAAAGAATTAATCCTAAAATAGCACCTGATATCTCAGAAGACTACATTACTATCGGTTACGAGCAAGATGAAAGTTTTCAGCGACACCTTTCTGGGTGGTTGCTGTTTTCTGGCATGGTAGATAAAAGTGTAGAGAAAGCACCACTTAGGAGGTCTCATTCATTACTAGAGCTGTTAGCTTGGGCTTACTTTAATAAAATCATCGATCGTACCACGCGTTTTCATTTGCAAGGATATGTAGATTCACTCACCATTCAAGAGCTCGTTAAAGTACTTCATCGTTTAGAGGCATGCTATCCAGATAGGCATGTTATCCCAGATCAAAAGGTATTTAAGAGTAGTGCGAAGATTAAAAGCACCCACTTTTTCATTAATTTAGGTATGGACCCTTTGGAAAGTACATCAAGTCGGGGTCATCAATTGGTGAGTGAAAACACAGATGCCTTTAGGTATAGTGGAATTAAATCAAACTTAGTACAAAGCTTGGATCAGTTGGTTGTCAACTCTTGGGGAGAGGTGGTGGTTAACCATTTTCAAGAGGGTGATGCGGTGGTTTCTGGTGTTGAGCAGTATCTGAGAGATTTAGTGTTGGAAAAAGGAAATCATACCCAAGATTTTTTTGTTGACTGTTATTGTGCCTCTAGGCCAGATTCAATTGCGAATCGCTTGAGAAAGCTATTTGAGGAAATTAATCATTGCTTCTTGAAAAATAAACATGGATTGTATTCGCGCTATATCCTAAATATTGGCAGTTTTCATTATATTATTCAGTGTAGTCATCAGAAAGTTCGTTCGAAAAAGTTTAGGTCAGTCAGTGCACTGTTAAAAGGTTTGCTGGTCCGCCAAAAAAAATATAGTCCAATTGTAATTGATTCATTTGCACTGAGAACATCACCCCTGTTGCCCATTTCCAATTACATGGAGCCTGGCAATATTCAAATTTTTTATCAAGTGGAAAAAGGGTATGCTTCGGTTTATTTAGTTGATGAGATGGGCTCTGTATTTTGTTTTAATACACATTATCATAACGAGTCTCATTTTATCGCTCATACTTACCATTTTTTACGAAATACCCTGGATCGCATGCGAAGTGATCCCAGCTTTATTTTATGTGATCAGCAAAGCTTAGATGAGATTGAGTTTTTTGAGCTTGTGAAGCGCTCCAAGTCAAGTCCATATAATGTTGTTCAAAAAGATATTTACCAACACATAGAAAATAAATACTTTTTAGATGTGCAAGCAATTATCGAGCAAAAGGGCGGGGCAGAGCGGGGTTACACCATTTATGTAGATCATGTTGAGTTCAATCAGCTGGAGCACGGTACTAAAATATTTGATGCGGTTGCCTCTCATGTTATTTCACTTCGCCCTAGTGGGCAAAGATACCCAGTCTATATCACAAACCTTGATATTAGTGGACTCAACAAGGAAATGGATAGCGTCAGTTATATCCCCATCTATCAATACATGAACTACAAACAGGCTCTAGAGCAGAAGATTAACAGTATGATCTCTTCTGCTAAGCCCTCGTCCTAAAGCAGTTCAGATCAAATTCAAAGCGATTAAGCGGCTGATAATGCCAAAAGGATTGCAATTATAATATTATAAAGATATTATACATTTCGTTTGAAAACATAAAGAAAAGTAATGAATCAGTTATTAGTTGTAAAATTGGAGCTAAAATGACCGTATTACCTAGTCTAGGTACATTAAAAAAATATGCACTTCCTGTTGCAGCAGCAGGATCCGTTTTGACCGCAGTAAGCCTTCGTTCGGGTGCTCATCTTAATGGCCTGGTTACGCATAAAGACAGTGCATTAACGCCTCAATTAAACGGGCCTTTACAGCAACCTATTAGTGCTGCAAAGCCTATCATTGAATATGAAATACCATTTAAAGTCGTAAATGCAGATGAGTTAAGCGCTCGTACAAAAGCACTTCTTGATAACACAGTGGAACTTTTAGAAGTCTTTGAAGATGAATTATCCGCTGCAAGGGATCAACCTATTGAAGGAGCTAAAGAGGCTCGGAATCGGAAAGAGACAGAGAAAAATCTTGTTTTGTTTACTACTGCGTTAGCTCTTGTATTTATCGTTGCCGCTAAAAAAGGTGCACCCGACGGTTTACGCAGATTGGGACTGGCAACGAACGTGTTATTTTATGTGTTATCGACTGGATACTCTCCAGAGCCCTCGGACCAAATAGCAGAAATTATTGAACAAATAAACCAAGACCTGCTTTCTGCAGATGGTGGGTTAAACAGTTTGAAACTGAGACTGGAAAAAGAGTTTTCTTCTATAGAGAATAACTTAGGTCGAGAGCTATCTTCCACTTTCAAAGAGACTGCATTGGCTGCTATATCACCCGCTTCGGAGCAAGATATCAAGTATTCTAATCCCTCGGCCTTAGAGGAGCAACTAACAAAAATCGCAAATGATGAACCGCTTGATTTTGAGTACTTTCGTGGGCTTGTTGATATAGTTTTCGAAGCGGCTTCAGCTTCAGATTTAACCGAAGAGGAACGCAATGGGCTTTCTCAACTCATATTTGAGTCATTTAAAAATAGCGTGGCCTCTGCAGCTTAATGGTGTGAATATAAGTACCATAGGTTAGAAAATTGCTCTAATGGGTCTATGCTTGCTGCCTTGCCGAAGTGATCACCTTATTATAGTCGCTTAACCAAGCTTCTAATTTGGGAAACTGGTCTGTGAGTCGTTCCGCATGGTCAATAATATCCATGATAGGCCTATGGCTTAATTTTGGATTGGTGTTTTCGATACCGCGTCTACAGAATGATATAAACTCATGGTAGTAAGTGTATCGGGCACTTTGCGGTTTAAGAATGAGTGCATAGGGGCCCATTTGATACTTGCACTTTCCATGCGCATCCACTGACATTTGCTTAGGTTTGTCTATATGAGGAGATAGAACCCAATCATTGGTATCCCTGTAATGGTTGACGAAAAAGGACAAGAGTCCTCCGGCAAGTGCATACAGTTCAGCTGGTGTTTTTTGTTTATCTAATGGGTCGACGTGCTTATCGTAGTGATATAATAGAGAGGAAATTTGAAGGATCTCTCTCTCATCCTTATCGAGATGTCTGCTTTCACGCATAATCAACGGATGTCTACTGGCGCCACCCAACAAGGGTTCACAGAATCGTTTTGCTGTAGTCTCGAGTTTGGCGCTGTTGTAACAGATAATCGTCCCTTCTTCTTGGTAGAGGTGGGGTACGCCAACATACTCTTTCGTTGATCTCACTGAGAGGGAACTGCTTCTGGAAATGACACTAAATGCGCCTTCCGAGGTGTCATCGTCTTCATAGGTATTAGACAGAGATGTAGTGGCAGAGACCGCTGAGTGAATACTTGTATTGATAGCTGCTTGAACCCCAGCTTCTTTGGTAAGGGTGTTCTTACTGGTAATCGCAGTATCAGATACACTTTTCTTAATCGCGGCTTTCTTTTTATTAGATCGCTTTGATTTTTTTCTGTTTTTTGTCTTTTTGGTTTGGTTTGTATTGGTTTGTTTGGGTTTGCTTTTTTTCGGGGCTGCGTCTTCTTCAGCCAAAAGCGCCCTAGCTACTTCGTTACTAGCTTGAAGATCACGCTCATATTTGATTTGGCTCTCAATGTTTTCTAAATAAGATATGCATGATAAATATGTTGGCCAATTACGTACATTTGAATAGAGCACTTCAATCAAGTCCTCGTCCATCTCGATCAGTTCGTCACGAACATTACTGAGTTTCAAAATAATTGAGTCTAGCTCGGAGACCTCGACTTTGAATTCCGCTGCGTCTATTTTTAATTGTTTTGCGCGATTAAGGACTGCTGACAATGACCCAATGTCCATTATTTTTGTTGACTCATTGGCCTGCTCAAAATTTCTTTTGCTGGTCACTAGATCGGAAAAATGCTCAACCAGCGTTTCTACAATACCTTGAATATTCCAAATCACGGTTTCTTCGTCTTCACTCTGGGGGCGCGAATCTTCAGTGTTCAGAGACAGTGATTGCCAGCCTAAAATATGAAAAAGCGTACCAAGGCTTTTTTCGTGTCCGCCTATTGATAACTGTTCATGAAAAATATTCTTTAGCTCATCGACAAGGGATAAAATAGCCTCCGTCAATTCATTTGGAATGTCGCCCTTTGCTTTTCCGCCTGATAGCTTCCATTCCTTTATTTCCGATTGAATATGTTTAATCTTTGTTTGAGTGTCTTTGTAGGAAGATGCCTCAATCATGTTCAATTCATTAAGCGCATCTAGTATAAAAAAATAGACCTCAGGCTTCGCGTGCAAAAAGGGCTTTACTGAGAGTTCTTTTATCCAAGTATCAAAACCCTTAGAGACTGTTGTTTCCGCAGGTTGGAATTCGGTGAACCGAGATATGATGGAAAACTCTTGTAAATGTTTAGTTAGGCCTAACAATGCCCCTCGGCGCATAGCGTAAACGGTATCGCTGGAGATAAGATTCATCACATTGCAGACGATGTCGACGAAACGGATGATATCATGTGCGTAATCTTCATCAAAGGATAGTAAGAGATCTGTTTGTGACAGCTCACAGCCGTTGAGAATAGAACTAAGGATAGCGTCTTGGCGTTTCTGTTCTGTGTCGACCAAGGATCTAAGTTGTGAGAAAGTAGTCTTATTCAAAGTGACAAAGTGCTTGTTTTGTGTGTTTACATTGTCTATGTCATCTAGCATACCTTTAACAAGCGCTAAGAAAAGCCTCATTGTGTAGTGCAATTGAATCAGGGAGGCGCGGTCATCAGCGACGACATCAGCGAAGATATCGAAGATGATTTCATGTTGCTCATCATTCGATCTAGGTTTCAATTCATTTATAATTAGATCGTTTATTGCTTGAAAACGAGATAAAAACTCGCGCATTAATTCATGCTGTTTATCGGCAGTTTGTGAAGCTTTTTCAAACCTTTGTTCATACTGCTCGATATATTCATGTTGGTCCGAGATAAATCGGTCGAGGGGTAGTTTGTCCAGGTTAGGTAGGTAGCTGTTTTTGCTACTCGCCAGTTCTGAGTCGGTATTCTCCTCCTGAAATACCGATTGTAAGTGACTGATGTGTATTTGTGATTCAGTGGTAGTGAAGTAAACAGTGAATTCAATGAGTAAATCGTTAGGATCCGATATCAATTGATCTGCAGTATCGAGGTCGGTTGTATCTGAAATGAGTTGAGTCAAAATACTTTTTTGTATAGCCTTAACCTTTCCATGATCCGAATCAACTGATGGCGTAGTTAATGCTATTTGGATGGATTCAGTGGAAAAATGTTGCCTGATTTTACTCTGTGCATGATCGAATAATTCAAAAATACTACTTAATGGTACTGTTTTACTCGAGCTCAGTTTTTGGTCTTCGTCAGTAGTCTTTGATGGATCTGTATCAGAGTCTAATTGTTGTAAGTGTGCGAGTTGAAAATCAAAGAATGTAGCATAAATCATTGCCGTTAAATAAAGTCTGCTTATCTCAGTGGTGGCTGCTTGTTCGATCAGATTCGAAAAAAAATGATCAAGATTAGCTTCCGGATCTTCTTTGATTTTTTGGTTTTTCAGAATAAATTGAAACAAAAAGCTTTTGACGTCTCTGTCAATCTGTGCCCAGATTTCTCGTTTTTCTTTATTGTTTAGAGATGACATTTCAGATAAGAGTGTTTTGCCAAAGATTCTACCGACATCGGTACAATCAGAGAGGCTTCGCTCTTCACTACCATGAATGTTATGTGCTTCATCGGTATAAGTTTGCTCGGGTCCCAGATGTTGTCTTACTCTGGGTGTGGCACCAATATGAGGACCGGTTTCTGGGCCTGTCACACTGGGTGAGAATGTCGATCTGTCTTGGTCACTGTTGGTGTCTTTGGTTTTAGACGCTATGTTTGATAAGCTTCACGGAAAGGAATTAAGTTATAACAATTATAATGACATTTTTTCTGCATTAA